>NZ_JAWOSW010000014.1:0-150319 GCF_033338535.1 Vibrio sp. Vb2131 | reverse complement strand
GAGTGGCCAAAGGGAGCAGACTGTAAATCTGCCGGCACTGCCTTCGATGGTTCGAATCCGTCCCCCTCCACCATATTGAAGAAGCCAGCTCATTGAGCTGGCTTTTTTCGTTTCAGGATCTTGATAGCATAGTCCTACTACAACGAACCTTTCACTCCTAACCGAAACTCTTCTCGATTGAATACCTATCACAGTAAATAAGTGATCAGAAATAGCGTAGGGAAAATGCTTGAGAACAAGGCGCAATTTTTCGATAAGTAGTTATTCTACAATCAAAAATTGCAACGTAGTTATCGAGTATTTTAACAAGCTAGAATGACCAGTTATTTACTACGATTGGTATAACCTATACTCAATCTCACTAAAGCAACCAACCCCATGTGAAACTCCACAAACAAAAGGCTGAGGAGCAGATCTTTACCCTACAAACAATGTACTAGCTATTTTGATTTTGTTAGTTCGTATGGCCTTAATATAAATGTTCAATATAACTAGGAAAACACTTGAGTACTTACTAGAAAAAGTGGGCTCGCAAAATTACCAAACGGACTCAATTAGTGATGTTTGTATAAAAACACGTACAAGAAATATAAATGATAGATACAAAAAATCCCGCAGGGGATGCGGGATTTTTACTAGTGACTAAATTGGTTTAAAGGTGACTAGCCTTGAATGCCAACGATTAACCATGGCGCATTAGGCGCAGTCAAGTCACGCTCTAGGTGCCAGATATCTTCGATTTCTTCTTCAACACCTTCTACTGTGTCACGGTAACGACCGCTAAACTGCAGACTAAGCTGTGCTTTATTTGCATCGTAATCAGCACGGACGATCTCCGCATCAACGTACATTACGTCAGTATGCTGCTCACCGTCGAGCTTCGCGCGCTCTGCTTTTAGGTCTTCAAACAAGCTTGGAGAAACATATTCTTCAATAGTTTCTAGCTGGTTGTGATTCCACGCACCTTGCAGGATTCGATAGTGTTCACGAGAACCATTAATGAACGCTGCTTGGTCAAAACCCGGTGGGTAGTTATGTGGTACGTCTGTTTGAGCGCCAAAACCACCAAAGCCACCATTATTTGTGTTTGGTTGTTGCTCAAAGTTTTGCATGTTTGGTTGCTCAAACTTAGATGCGTTGCCACCAAATGCAGGCTGTTGACGATGCTGGTTCATACTGCCCTGCTTCGCACCTAGCATACCGCGCATTAGTTTAAAGATGACAAAGGCAATCAAACCAATAATTAGGATATCCATAAACTGGATACCTTCAAAAGCACCGCCAAAGAATGCAGCAAGTAGACCACCAGCAAGAAGTCCGCCTAGCAGACCCCCCATAAGGCCTTTCTTACTTGAAGACTTTGTCGTCTGATCTTTGCCGACCGTATTGGTGTTTTGTTGCTGTTGTTTCGGTGCTGGTGCAGTTTTGTAGCTCTTACCGAAAGACTTACTGCCACCAAACTTCTTCGCTTCCGCGATAGGCGTTACAGCAACAGTAAACATCAATAAAGCAACAATAGAAAATAAACGTTTCATCGTTATCCTTAAAGTTAGCTATCTAAGATAGTGCCCCATTTTCAAGACGAAACAATCGTTGTTTCAAACAGTAGCACGCCAAAGATGATTTTTAAGTCATCATACTCTGTATACCGATTGATGAAAATAGCTTATAGAAGCTGACATGTATCAGAATATTGCCAAAAATGCAGACTGCTCACACTGCTTACAATTCACCTGAAGGCGCTTGATCAATGTAAAAAAAAGTATGGAATAAGTTCACTAATACTCCAGATTGTTTTACTTGAATTAGAATCAGTGACACAGCTCAGAATCCTACACCTTGAGGGCACTTGGACACATTGCCTTGTTGACGGTTAATAGGTAGCTGACTATCATATTGAACGATGTTCAATAAAGTAGTTTGAGAGTATGGCGCGCAGAAACGATCACACCCGAGAAGAGTTAGTGAATTTGACCTTAACAACGGTCAAAAACTTTTTAGATGAGAATTCTTACCACGAACTCAGTCTTCGTAAAATCGCTAACATGATTGGTTACGTGCCAAGCACATTGGTAAATGTTTTTGGTAATTATAATTTGCTACTGCTTCATGTTGTCGCTCAAACTTTAGATGAGTTATCTCAAGAAGCACGCAAAGCGACTAATGACAGCAAAGACTCCCATCAAGCGCTTTTTGAACTCGCTTATTGTTACCACGATTTTGCTCAAAAACACCCATACCGTTGGCAGTTAGTGTTCGAACACAACATGAATGGAGCAGAACTTCCGGAATGGCATGCCAAACGTATCGATGGTATGACGGGAATGCTAGAGTCACTATTGGCTCAAATCGCACCACTTCGTACTGAATCCGAAGTGATTCAAGCGAGTCGAGTCCTTTGGTCTGGCGTACATGGCATTACTTTACTCAGTGTTGATGATAAGTTTTTCTCTAGTGAACCGATTGATGGCAAAGAATTGATCAGTAATCTTCTTTCTAACTACCTCACGAACTGGTAAGAAAGGATTATCCATGTCATCCGACAGACAGCCGTCCTTACTTACGCAGAGAAAGTTCCTGCCCTATTTCATTACTCAGTTTTTTGGCGCTTTCAACGACAATATTTTTAAAAACGTTTTGCTGTTGTTTGTCGCATTCGCTGGCTCCAGTGCACTACCTATTTCGAGCAATTTGTTCATCAACCTTGCGGCAGGCTTGTTCATTCTACCGTTCTTTTTGTTCTCTGCTTCCGCTGGCGTATTAGCCGACAAATATGAAAAGTCATGGTTTATTCGTAAGGTTAAACTATTTGAAATA
The DNA here is from genome assembly GCF_033338535.1 of Vibrio sp. Vb2131. Lineage (NCBI taxonomy): Bacteria > Pseudomonadati > Pseudomonadota > Gammaproteobacteria > Vibrionales > Vibrionaceae > Vibrio > Vibrio sp. Vb2131. The sequence goes on along the minus strand of NZ_JAWOSW010000014.1, from coordinate 147,502 downwards.
GCCATCATGCTCTTGGGTGCCATCGGATTCATAACCGAAAGTTATGGTGTGCTTTTATTGCTACTGTTTTTAATGGGCACACAGTCAGCATTTTTTGGCCCAGTTAAATATGCCCTTTTGCCTCAAAAGTTAAATGCTAAAGAGTTAGTGCCCGGCAACGCTCTTGTTGAAGCTGGTACCTTTATCGCCATCCTTATTGGCACCTTAGGCGCTGGGATTATAGCCTCTGCAGACAACGCAAAATACCTTGCCGCATTTTGTGTCGTGATCTTCGCATTGTTAGGCTACTTGTCGAGCCGCTCAATCCCCTTTGCTGCAGCCAGCGCGCCCAATCTCTCTTTTCGTTGGCAACCATACAAGCAAACCAAACACACGCTCTCTATCGCCAAATCCGATCGAGTTGTTTTTCAATGCATAATGGCAATAAGCTGGTTTTGGTTTTTAGGCGCCGCATATCTAACACAATTTCCGAATTTCACTAAGATTTACCTAAATGGCACCGAGAGTGCGGTGTCTTTCTTGCTCGCTCTATTTTCCATTGGTATCGCGCTAGGGTCGCTACTTTGCAATTGGATCTCAAACCATCGTATCGAAGTCGGTATTGTGCCAATTGGTGCCTTTGGCATTACGGTATTTGGGTACCTAATGGCCACTTCCATTCCCAATGATCTACCTACTTTCCATAACTTTGTAGACTTCTTTAGATATGAGCCTTTTTGGCCATTATTTTTCTACCTATTGATGATTGGCGCTTCGGGCGGTTTGTTTATCGTGCCTCTTTACGCATTAATGCAGCATCGAGCAAAGGAAACCGAACGTGCTCAAGTCATCGCAGGGCTCAACATTTTTAACTCTCTGTTTATGGTCGGCAGCGCTGTCTTAGGTATTGTGTGCCTAAGTGTAATCAAGATGACAATTCCTCAACTGTTTGCATTGTTAGCCATTTTAAATTTCTTAGTCGCCGCTTACATCTTTTTGCAAATTCCTATTTTTGTTGTTCGCTTTGTCATGTGGATGCTTACGCACACCATCTATCGAGTTAAGCATAAGAATCTATACAACCTACCCGAGCATGGTGGGGCATTAATTGTATGTAATCATGTAAGCTACATGGATGCATTGCTACTTAGTGCAGTATGCCCAAGGTTGATTCGTTTTGTGATGGAGGAAGATTACGCCAACCTACCTCCTTTAAGGCGCTTTTTACGTCGAACTGGGGTAATTCCAATTTCAGCGAGTAACAGAAGCTCTATCAGACGTGCATTTAACGATGTGGAAGCCGCGCTAAGCGAAGGTCATATCGTCTGTATTTTCCCTGAAGGAAGATTAACTTCAGATGGTGAAATGAATGAATTCATGCGCGGCATTGATATCATTCTACGTCGTAGCCCAGTTCCTGTCATACCTGTTGCACTTAAAGGATTATGGGGAAGCTATTTCAGCCGCGCAAAAGGTCGCGCATGCTGTGGCTTACCGACTCGATTTTGGTCAAAGCTAGAAATTGAGGCAGGACAACCGGTGCCACCAAACGAGGCAACGGCAAAAACAATGTTCGATAAAGTGCATCAACTCAGAGGCGACTGGCGATAAAATACGCTTGAACACATGTTTAGAATAACTGAACATGTGTTCAAATCATTAAGACAAACTGACCACACCCAGTGCGATATACTCTCCCTTTCATTCACAACAGCGAATAAAAACCTTGAATAGAAACTACCTCCTGTTTGGATTGGCGTTACTTTTTTGTCTAACCCCTCTTGCCTCCTCTCCCATTGCTCTAGTTATCGGTTTTCTACTCGCAAGTTTTGGTTTTGTGCCTTCCGAGCTGCCCATCGCTTCTTTTACTAAAAAGCTGCTGTCTTACTCGATTATTGGCTTAGGCTTTGGCATCAACTTCGAGCAAGCGCTTGCAGTCACATCGGATGGTATCGGCCTGATCATCGCCACTATTACAGGCACACTGATCATGGGTACTCTCATTGCCAGGGTACTTAAATTGGAGCGAGTAACCGCTTACTTAATCTCATCAGGTACTGCAATTTGTGGTGGTAGCGCAATTGCTGCTGTGGCACCGGCGATTAAAGCGAAAGACGAGCAGATTGGATTAGCACTGGCAACGGTATTTGTCCTGAACTCCATTGCACTCTTTGTGTTTCCTGTGATTGGACATGCTTTAGGGCTAGATCAACACACGTTTGGCACATGGGCTGCGATTGCCATTCATGACACATCTTCTGTTGTCGGGGCTGCCTCGGCCTATGGGGAAGAAGCGCTAACTACGGCAACAACATTGAAACTCGCGCGCGCTTTATGGATCATTCCTGTTGCTTTGATCAGTGCCGTCATCTTTTCAAGAGGCCAAAAAGAGAATGGAAAGAAAAAACTAGCTATCCCTTATTTCATTTTTTGGTACTGTGCAGCTATCGCATTTAGCGACTTCTTTCCTCAATTTGAAATGGTCTATCACGGCATTTTCATTGGAGCAAAGCAAGCGTTGGTTGTATGTCTGTTCTTGATAGGTTGTAGCATTTCAATTTCAAAACTAAAGTCTGCTGGAGCTAAGCCACTGTTGTTTGGTGTGACTCTGTGGGTGTTAATTTCGACCACTTCTCTAAGTTGGTTACTGTTTTAGATATTGGTGGTCTGCTTATCGCGTTGAGGGGACGGTATTTCCCGTTTGCTATTTTTGTATATAACGACCAACGCAATAGCGATCAAAAATGCCGTTAGCTCTGCAAGAGAGCGGGCTAGCCCTTCACTACTTATCGCGATACCAATTTGTAGTGCTACTGCCGCAATTAAAACTAGCTTTGCCATCCTGAACCTTATGCATTTTCTCTCCACGAAGAAGCATAATTATGATTCAGAGTTATAAAGATACGAAATTCTCTTTATGACTAATACATAGCAAAATTGACTAATGCTGAAGTGATGACAGTAGCCACTCTTTCACGGCCTTACGTGAAATTTTGATCCCACCTTCTAGTAGAGTTAGTGGCATTACATGGTATTCCACTGGCCATTTAAACTTCTCTAACTTTGATTGCAAGTGCTGGTCATACTCCGACTTGCTGCGCAATCCATTGGTCTGAATCACAGCTACTGGTCTATGACCAAACTCCGAGTCTTCGACTGGAACCACTATACTCTGCACTACACCATCAATTTGGTTCAAAGCGGCTTCAATCTCTTCACAATGGATATTCTCACCACCAGAGATAAACTGATTGTCGGCACGGCCGATTATCTTTAATTCATCACCTTGCCACTCGCCAAGATCCTTGCTGTCAAACCAGCCTTTCTCATCCAGAAATGGGGTAACATGTCCTTGATGGAAATACCCTGCCGCTAATGTCTTACCGCCAATAAAAATGCGTTGGTCAACTAATTTTATCTTACGGTGCTTCAATACATGTCCAGCATTACTGGTGCTGTCAATTCTCTTTGCGGTAACGGTAGAGGCCGCCTCCGTCATCCCATAACCTAACCATGTCTCAATGCCTTGCCCTGTTGCTCGTAGTGCCAACTCGTGATCAACGTGGCTGCCGCCCAGTAGCACATGTGTCAATGACAAATGTGCATCATCATCCAATAACCGTTTGAGCTGAGTCGCAACCAAAGAAGCGTGTGATACGCCCTGAACATCATCAACAAGTTTCCCTGAACCGACTTTTAGTGTTGCTCCGACATATAGCCAACGATAGACAATCGCCAATCCAGAGACGTGATACAACGGAAGCGATAATAGCCAAGCATCTTGCTGAGTGAAAATGAACTCCTGCAACAAGCCCTCTGCAGACGCAAGATGCTGTCGATGTGTATGAACCACAGCTTTAGGCTCCCCTGTAGAGCCAGAAGTAAATACTACTGAAGCGAGCCGGTCATGATGATAGCTATCTTCAGTCAACGAATCACTCTCTTGCTGTGATACTGCAGGCGGCGAAAGCAATGTTGCCTTGAGTTTTTGTATATCATGTTCAGAAAAGGTCGAAGCGCACTCCTGAGAAAACCAGATAAACCGAGTTTGATCAGGCCTGTAAAGTGTAGCAAGCTTACCCTGCAACTTATCTAGTGGTTGTTCCATGGTCAGCGCAGCGAGCGCACCTAACTGTTTGGAGGCAAGATAAAACAACAGTGTTTCTACTTGGTTCTTGCCAACCAAAGTCAGCACATCCCCCCGAGTTACACCCAAGTCATTCAAATAGTGAGTGTATTGGTCAATACGCTTCGAGAGTTGTTGCCAGTTTAATACTTCTGTTGATGTCTTGAGTGCAATAGAAAAAGGGCTCGTTTGAGCCCAATATTTCCATGGTGCCTTCGCAATATTGTCTACGCAGAATGCCACACAATCTCCTGGTCTTTTAGAGGAAGAGCGGGAAGTTCACACTTAGGCCAGCCCTGCTCTAGCTGAGCTTTGAGTAAGCCAATCGTATCCAAACCTGGAACTTCATCAGGCAGCTGCCATTGGGCAAAGCGCGCTAATTGAGTTAAACCGAGACTGGATTCAATGCTCGAGCTAATCACTGCTTTCATCCCCAGTGACTTCGCTTTCTCTATCAGTGTAATACAAAAATCCACTGAACCAATGAGTGTGGGTTTGATGATGATCGTTTTCACACCAGTTAGATCTTCAAGACGGAAATCTTCACGACGAACCGCATCTTGCAATGTTTCATCCCAAGCGATAGCAATACCAGTATTAATCGCAAAAGAGAGACTATCGCCAGGAGAGCGGCACGGCTCTTCTAGAAACGTGATTCGTTGACGCAGAGACGGGGCAATGTACTTAGCGAACTGCTGCGCTTTTTCTGGTGTCCAAGCGCGATTGGCATCGAGTCGAAGTGTTAATTGAGGGATTGATTCAAGAAAAAGGTTCACAAGCATGCCATCGCGAATTGGCTCATAAAGTCCAACTTTCACCTTAGCGACTTTCTCACCTTCCATTTCGTTCAGCTTTGGAATGAGCTCATCTGGGTCGCCAGTGCATAGTGGCGCTGTTTGGTATTTACCTTGTTGTGGTAAGCCACCAGCTAATTCAAGCTGTGCCATCGATAAACCAAACGCAACCGACGGGTACATATTGGCATAATCCACATCCAACTCTGCTACCCAACGTTCCGCCTGTTCTTGTAGTTGAACACCCGCATCTTCGGTGCTCTCTAAGCTAAAACCAGGAAGAGGAGCGACTTCTCCAAGCCCTGTTTTACCATCTTCGGAAAGCGCAACAACATAACCAACACGTTCAGTTAGCTTATTGTCACGTAAGATGACACCACTATCCATGGGCAAGCTATAACGATAAATTTTCGCTTCACGCATAATTCAAGTCCTATGTAATGCCTTATATTTGAGCGTTCTGACGAGCAATCCCACCAGCCTCCCAGAGGGCGAGGCGCTCAGGAAAAAAGGAACAGAGGAGCTAACACGCTCCTCATTTAGACGGATTATGGGTTGCGAGGGAACTTGTCGAAGTCTGGGCGACGCTTCTCGTTAAAGGCATTGCGACCTTCTTGGCCTTCATCAGTCATGTAGAACATCATCGTTGCGTTACCCGCTAGCTCTTGCAGGCCCGCTTGACCATCACAATCTGCGTTTAATGCAGCTTTCAGGCAGCGCAATGCCATTGGGCTGTGCTGTAGTACTTCACGACACCAACGAACGGTTTCTTTCTCTAGATCCGCTAGTGGTACAACTGTGTTTACTAGGCCCATGTCTACCGCTTCTTGAGCATTGTAGAAACGACATAGGAACCAAATTTCGCGAGCTTTCTTTTGGCCTACGATGCGAGCCATGTAAGATGCACCCCAACCGCCATCAAATGAACCCACTTTAGGGCCTGTTTGACCAAATTGAGCGTTGTCAGCTGCAATCGTTAGGTCACACATCATGTGCAGAACGTGACCACCGCCAACAGCCCAACCCGCTACCGATGCGATAACTGGTTTTGGACAAGTACGAATATCGCGCTGGAAGTCCAATACGTTTAGGTGGTGCGTACCTTGGTCGTCTTTATAGCCGCCATAGTCGCCACGGATCTTCTGGTCGCCGCCAGAACAGAATGCGTCTTCACCTAGACCTGTCAGAATGATCACGCCAACACCAGAGTCGTAACGCGCATCTGCCAACGCATCAATCATCTCTTTTACCGTTTGAGGACGAAACGCGTTACGCACTTGAGGACGCGCAATGGTGATTTTCGCGATACCATCTTCAGACTTATGGTAATGAATGTCCTCGTATTTCTCGCCGCAATCTTTCCATTGAACCGGAGCGTAAAGTTCTTCTTCAGAAATGCCTACTGTTTTAGCCATGGTGATTCCCATTGTTCTCGTTACTCTCACCAAAGTGAGACTGAATTATTTGCTTGGTATGTATCGCAAACTGTTTGGGCTGCTCTTGATGGACGTTATGACCAGCGCCTTCAACTTGTCGATACGCCAACCCGCTATGTTGTGCCAGTTGGCTAAATTTTTGGTCTTTCTCACCACACAAGTAATACACTGGTATGTTCTGCTTTTGCAGTAAGGGCAACAAATATGCCTGTTTGGCTAACGATGTCGCCATCAACATATTCGCCACCGCTGAGCCAAGATTATCACTTCGCTTCGCAATGAATGTTTGTCTTTGCTCATGGTTTAGTGAAGAAAACACCGCTTGTTGGTACCAATCGTTCAAAACACGTTCAAGTGGTTCAGTTTTGAAACGCATTGCCCAGCGAGCATCATTCTCTAATCTCACCTGTTTCTCTGACTCAGTTTGAAGCCCGAAGTTTCCCCCTTCAACAATCGCGCCCGCAATATTGAGATCTGGAAAGCATTGATGGGCAATACCATGCATCGCAATGCGGCCGCCCATAGAGTAACCAATCAAAATAAGTGGTTGTTGTGAGGGAAATAATAAAAATAGTGTGGAACCAAGAAGTTTGCAGCAATCATTCAGATCGCTGCAAGAAATAGATTGGCTGTGCCCATGACCAGGGAGGTCAACCGTAACACGTTCATACTCGGGTAACGCGTTGATACACGCTTGCCAATCTTCACCGCTACCAAGCAAGCCATGCAAAAACACCAAAGTGGGCAACGTTCTACTTTGGTGTTTTTCTAATACAGGGAAACGTTCAAAGTAAAGCATTCAGACTCTTATTAAATGCCTTGAGTGTCTCAGCAGCTTGATTAGGTGGGGTTTGAACCTCGACCAGCAACGTTCCTTGGCGGTGACATAAATGCTCTTTTACAGATGATTGGAATTGCTCCAGTGTAGAAACATGCAAATACGCCAAACCAAACTGCTTTGCCGCGTGTTCAAACTGATAACCATGAGGCATTTGATAATATGTCGTCCTGCGCTCTGGTGGTACTGGCAACATATCAAAAATCGCACCGCCGTCATTATTAGTAACAACAAGTACCGCCGGCAGTTTATTGTGAGAAAATAGCGCCAGAGAATTGAGATCATAAAGTGCTGCTGTGTCACCGATATACATTAGTAACGGATTACCTCTTGCCCGTTGCACGCCTGATGCCGCAGCAAACAAACCGTCAATCCCTGATGCTCCTCGATTAGTGAAAACCTCTACACCATCCAATTTTCCGTACATATCAACAAGCCGAACAAACAAGCTATTACCCAAGAAAACATCTACGTTCTTTGTGCGCTCGTTGATGTCTGCTGCCAACGCAATTTCGTCAATGGCAGACGCTGAATCAGATAGGAAGGCTTCTTCGATACGTTGATGAACTCGCTTAACGTCATTCGCTAACCTATCAGCCCACCCAGCAAATATTGACTTCTCAAAACTAATGCGAGAAACCCACGTTTTAGGAGGCTCAACCCAGTGCATTTGCGCCAGATGATTTTGGTTATTCCGGTCCATACAAGGTGAGACATACCAATACTGAACGTCTTTACTTTGTTGATTTTTCGATACTTGTTTATCAATCCATTGGTTCAAACGTTTGGAGATGATTCGGCTACCAAATTGGATAATAAGTTCACAAGATTCAAGCTCGTTTGCGAACTCGGGAAGTTGAAGCCATACATCGTAATACGCCCAATCCGAACTGAGACCACTTTGCGGGTCTGCAAGTACTGGCCATCCCATCTTTTGTGCAAATGCCTGCGCCGACTTCGCTTGTTCAAGCGGTAAGCTGCCAATCACAACCAAGCCTTTTTTGTCTGAAAAAGGCGGGATGTTCGCCTGTGACAAATGGCTAAAACGCTGAGTATAAGTGCCGCTTCCTTTTCGCCATCCGGCGACCGAATCTAAGTAGGTTTGATAATCCGCTTTTGCGCCGTTGGAATACAAAGGCTCTGGAAATGCACAATTAATATGAACGGCACTACCCTGCAATTGCTGAGTAAACATCACTTCGTCAACAGAGGTCAGCAACCAGTTAAGCGACGTTGCTAAATTTGGGCTTGGTAAATTCAAACTGGCCGAAACATGATGTGAAAAAATACCCAATTGATTTATCGCTTGGTTTGCACCACAGCCGACAAGTTCTACTGGACGATCTGCTGTCAGCAGCACCAGTTTTTCACCAGTAAGTTTGGCTTCGGCAACCGACGGTAATAAGTTCGCCACTGCCGTACCAGAGGTAACGATAATTGCCACGGGTTCCTGAGTAGCTTTCGCTAAACCAAGAGCCATAAAGCCCAGTCCACGCTCATCAAAATGAGTATGAATGGAAAAGTCGGACTGTTCTGCCGCTTCTAAAGTTAAAGGCGTAGAACGAGATCCGGGAGCGATACAAACATGCTTAACGCCAAATCGCTGAAGCTCAATCAATATGGTTTCTGACCAAACTCGATTGAGCACCGCTTGGTCATGACTCATGATGCGACTCCCAATGGCGGATGATCAGAAATCAGCGTAAGTAACGTCGACATTTTCTTATCAAGTTCTGCCCACTCATGTTCTGCAATGGAGCCTGGAACAATCCCTGCGCCCGCAAACAGTTGTACTTGCTCACCGAGCACAAGCGCACTTCTGATTGCGACACAAAACTCTGCACGCTCATGGCTAATGTAACCCATAGAGCCTGCATACCAGCCGCGTGCAAACGGCTCATTATCAAGAATAAACTGCATGGACTCTTGTCGGGGTAAGCCAGCAACCGCCGCTGTTGGCTGAAGCGCCGATAACAACTGAACACCATTTATCCCCGCTCTTAGACTAGCGTGAATATTTCGCTTAAGGTGCTGCACTTTTCGTAGTCTGACCAAACTCGGTTCAGCTTCCACTTCAACCATTTCAGAATGCGGTGATAGACGGTCAATGATGTCGTCCACCACATACTGGTTTTCGTTGAGGTTCTTTTGGTCTTGGGATAACCAATTCGCCAACTCCATATCTTGAGTGGCATTGTCTCCCCGACCAATCGTACCTGCTAACGCTTCGGTATGTAGCTCATGCCCTACTCGAGAATACAAACGTTCTGGCGTAGACCCCATAAAACTGTGCTTACTGTCTAAGCTCAGCATAAAATGGAAGCTATGATGGTTATTTAAGTAACTTGCTTTAAGTAGCTGTGCAGCACTTAATGTGTTATCAAGCTGCACGGTAGAGCGACGCGCTAAAACCACTTTCTTAAAATCATCATTCTCTATACCAGTCAGAACCTTATGAACTAACTCATTCCATTGAGGCTGACTTGGCGTATGAACAATAGAGCGGATGTGAGACGAAATTGGAGCTAAGGTTGCGACCTCACAAACCAGTTTATTCAACCCAGCTAGAGTTCGCGCTTTGTCTTCTGAAATATTAACTGCGAGAGACCACTGTTGGTCAAAACGAATTAACTCAATTTGAGGCAAAAAGAAAAAAGAAGGCATACAGCGACGATTCTTCTCATGCTGTCCATCAAAAGAGCGCCCGCCCCAGACTCTTTGCCCTTCACCTAGAATGGTATAAGCAGGACCTGGCTCAACAAAAGCGTGCAATTGCCCTAGTGCAACGACCTCTTCACGTGTATCGCGGGACTGCCAATAAAACTTAGGGAAAAGTGGTTGTGCATCAAGCCAATCAATAAATGAGAAATTAGGTTTCTCGCTAAGGGGCTCGACCAGACGTGTTTGATTGCCTTCCGATTGCTGAACTCGCTCGATAATTCTCTTTACGGCTTGATGGAACTGTGACAAATCAACCTCGTTGTATGTGAGGATAAATGGTAACTGACGGCTACTCTAAGTTTAGACCCAAAGCAAATCAAGGTCGTATGCGATCTTTTGCAAAATCCTGTGATAGCAAGCGAGCAAAACTTAACCAGCAGACAGATTATTTACAGATATATATTCTAATAAAAAATAAATTATTGTATTTTAATAAAGAAATTAACGAATTTTTAGGAATTAAACAATGCAAAATATCGGGATGTCGTCAAAACTCGACAATGTCTGCTACGACATTAGGGGTCCTGTACTCAAACATGCTAAGCGCATGGAGGAAGAAGGGCATAAAATCCTAAAGCTAAACATTGGTAACCCTGCCCCATTTGGTTTTGACGCCCCTGATGAGATTTTAGTCGACGTGATTCGTAATCTGCCGACTTCTCAAGGCTATTGTGATTCCAAAGGTATTTACTCTGCTCGTAAAGCTGTGGTCCAACACTATCAGCGTAAAGGTATACGCTCGCTAGATGTCGAAGATGTGTATGTAGGTAACGGCGTGTCTGAGTTGATCGTAATGGCCATGCAAGCGCTATTAAACAATGGCGACGAAATGCTGATCCCAGCACCAGACTATCCGTTATGGACAGCTTCAGTTGCACTATCTGGTGGTAAGCCGGTTCATTATCTATGTGATGAAGAGGCTGACTGGTACCCAGACCTTGAAGACATCAAAAAGAAAATCACACCAAAGACACGTGGCATTGTTCTGATCAACCCGAACAACCCGACAGGTGCGGTATACAGCCGTGACTTCCTACTTGAAGTGATTGAGATAGCACGCCAGCACAAACTGATCATCTTCGCAGATGAGATCTACGACAAAGTGTTGTACGACGGTGCAACACATACCTCAGTCGCCACACTCACTGAAGACGTGCTAGTCATGACATTCAATGGCCTTTCAAAAGCCTACCGTGTTTGTGGTTTCCGTGGTGGCTGGATGTTCCTAACGGGGCCTAAACATCTGGCTCAAGGGTACGTGAATGGCTTGGAGCTGCTTTCATCGATGCGTTTATGCGCAAACGTACCAATGCAGCATGCGATTCAAACCGCGTTAGGTGGATACCAGAGTATTAATGAACTGATTTTACCTGGCGGACGCTTATTAGAGCAGCGCAACCGAGCGTATGAACTGATCAATCAGATTCCTGGTGTTTCTTGTGTCAAACCTAAGGGTGCGATGTACCTCTTCCCGAAAATCGACACTAAAATGTACAACATCAAGAACGATCAGCAGATGGTTTTAGATTTCTTAAAACAAGAGAAGGTCTTACTGGTGCAAGGTTCTGGTTTTAACTGGCCAAAACCAGACCACTTCCGCATCGTGACACTACCGCACGTTGAAGATCTAGAAATCGCCATTGGACGTTTTGAAAGATTCCTATCAACCTACAGCCAGTAATGAATCACTGGTAGTAATTAGTGCTGATCTCTCATATGCTTAGAGGAACTCCTAGTGAGTTCCTTTTTTACACCAGAAACGGAGAAAGCCATGAAAGAAAGCCATTTTTTCGCCCACCTGGCTCGAATGAAGCTGATCCAACGCTGGCCTTTAATGCGGTCCGTCTCACCAGAAAACGTTTCAGAGCATAGCTTACAAGTTGCTTTTGTCGCTCATGCCCTTGCCCTAATTAAAAACAAAAAGTTCGGCGGCAACCTTAATCCAGAGCGCATAGCGATTCTTGCCATGTACCATGATTCCAGTGAAGTATTAACGGGTGATCTTCCAACTCCAGTGAAGTATTACAACCCTGAAATTGCCAAAGAATATAAGAAGATAGAATCGGCAGCGGAGCAAAAATTACTCTCAATGTTACCGGAAGAGTTCCAAGATGACTTTGCCCCCTATCTTCTTTCTCACTCTGCTCACGAAGAGGACGCAAAAATCGTTAAGCAAGCCGATTCCATCTGTGCCTATTTAAAATGTCTCGAAGAACTAAGCGCCGGCAACCATGAGTTCGCTCTGGCAAAAAAACGCTTAGACGTCACTTTGCAAGAACGCAGAACGCCTGAAATGGATTACTTTCTCAATACCTTTGCCCCAAGTTTCGAATTATCGTTAGATGAAATCAGTTAGCTTACGGAGATAATCGTGTCGTTTGAATTACACCCGCAATGGCAAGAGCGCCATGATGATGAGCATAAAATCCGTCGAGACGACCATCGGAGCCCGTACCAACGAGACCGAGCACGCATTCTTCACTCGGCTGCATTTCGACGCCTACAAGCAAAAACCCAAGTACACGGCAATAGCTTGGAAGACTTTCACCGCAGTCGGTTAACGCACTCCTTAGAAGCGTCGCAACTCGGGACCGGTATCGTCGCCCAGTTAAAGAAAAAACAACCAGAGTTCCGTGAACTATTACCATCAGACAGCTTAATTGATTCATTATGTTTGGCTCACGACATCGGGCATCCTCCATACGGTCATGGGGGAGAAGTCGCTCTAAACTACGTAATGCGCGAACATGGCGGCTTCGAGGGGAACGCCCAAACCTTTCGTATCGTCACTAAGTTAGAGCCTTATACCGAGCATTTCGGAATGAATTTATCACGCCGCACACTGCTTGGTTTGATTAAGTACCCTGCCCTCATTAGTCAAACACGCTCCGTCAAGTTGCCTCAACCAGCCGAGCATCAACGTAAACTAAAAGCAAAAGATTGGAGCCCAGCTAAAGGCATTTATGATTGTGATAAAGACTTATTTGATTGGGTAATTGCACCGCTTTCTGACAACGACAAGGCATTGCTTAGTCTGATGCGTTCAACGCCAGAATCGGAGTTTGAACACAGTAAAACGCGTTTTAAATCAATCGATTGCTCAATCATGGAGCTAGCAGATGATATCGCCTACGGTGTTCATGATTTAGAAGATGCAATCGTACTTGGTATGGTGACACGTCAGCAATGGCAAGAAGGCGCAGCAAGTCAATTAGCGGACTGTGGCGACCCGTGGTTTGAAGCTCATATCGATTCCATCGGACAGATGCTATTTAGCGGGAAGCACCATGAGCGGAAAGATGCCATCGGTGGTATGGTTAACGCGCTACTGACCAGCATTTCAATCAAAGCGGTGGATGAGCCGTTTAATAACCCGTTACTGTCTTGGAATGCGTGTTTAGAACCACAGATGGCACGTGCACTTGACGTACTCAAGCACTTTGTCAGCACCTTCGTTATCCAAGTCCCGCAGGTTCAGATCGTTGAGTATAAGGGTCAGCAAATTATTATGGATATTTTTGAAGCGTTAACAGCAGACCCAGAGCGATTACTACCCGTTCATACAAAAGATCTGTGGTGTCAGGCGAAGAGCGAGAGCAATAAGATGAGGGTCATCGCCGATTATATTTCTGCAATGACCGATGGTCACGCGCAAAAGCTACACCGCCAACTTTTCTCTTCCATCGTTCTTTAGTAACACTCAACCTTTCAAGTAATTCTTTTCAAAAACGCCCGGAGGCATCTGGGCGATTTGGAATTCGATCATCTTTTCAAACGCACGCATCAGCGGTGTAAAGTCTCGCTCGGGTTCAAGCAAGCGAAGCGAATGATAACCAGCCTCGACTGTCGATAAGCTATTCTCAGAGGGCGCCTTACGAATGGTGTAGTGCCCTTGTAGTTGCTTAGGCAACTGCACGGTTGGGAGTGGATGTAAGTTGCTTGAGAGTTGCCACATTTTGTACGCTTTTTTCCACGTACCATCGAGCAAAATCAAACGTATTTTCTTAGATACACTATGACTCGCTTGAGTGATTTCAGAAATGCATCGTGACTCTTCTGATGGGTAAAGAACAAAATGTTGATATGACTCATCCGCTAATAAGTGATTTAAGGCATCATCACAAGAAAAGTCCTCTCCTATCAAACAAATACAGTTATCTAAACTCAAATTGAGAATCCGTGCCGTACCAAGCGGACGATGTTCTTCACTCGTGTGCTGAAGAATGATAAGTTCTACCTCGCTTGCCAGCGGTACAATCCATTGGCAAATACACGCTTTTTGCGATTTTCCACAACGAGAACAATAACGAGACATAGAGTGAACCTTTATACCTTGCTGAGTATTATCAGCGTGATCTGTTTGATACTTCAATTTGAACCAATGGCAAGCCTAACCGAGTGGCACAGCTACAATATACGCCATGGTGAATGGTGGCGAATCGTAACAGGAAATCTCACACATACCAACTTTGCGCACTTAGGAATGAACCTCGCCGGATTGTGGATCATTACTTTTATTTTTCGCCCAAGCACTCGTAACTTCCTTATCGTTTTTTCAATCTTATGTGCATGTGTTGGTGCGCTGAATTTGTTTACCAACATGTCGGTATACGTGGGTTTATCCGGCGTATTACACGGATTGTTTGGATTTTGGGCGCTCAGAGAAGTCTTTGAAAGCAGAAGAAGCAGTGTGTTGTTAGTTGGAGGACTAATCGCCAAAGTAGCATGGGAGCAGGTCTATGGCCCATCCAGCAGTACTGCTGAGCTTATCGGTGCAAACGTTGCTATTGATGCTCATATGTTTGGCGCACTCGGTGGGTTAGTAATGGCTTTACTGGAAAAAGGCCTTCGCCGTCGTTTATTCGGATAAAAAATCCCGAACCACGAAAGAGGGGCTGGTTCGGGAAAGCAGTAATAGGGAAACAGATATTGTTCTGAATTCAGACTCAATATCTGCAATACATCAAGCTACAGTAAAATGCGGTCTTCGTTTTTCTTAACTGTCGCTTCACCTATGCCTTTTACGCTCTTCAAATCTGCTGCCGTTTTAAAAGGGCCATGTTCCTCGCGGTAGTCCACTATACTCTGCGCTTTCTTCTCACCTATACCTTTCAACATGGTCGCTATTTCTTCAGCAGTGGCCGTGTTGATATTTACAGTAATTTCAATTCCTTCATATTTGTCAGTGGCTGAATCCGCAGCCATGCTAAAAGGTGCAAAAACAAATAAGCACAATGTCAAAATCCATTTCATATTGAACATACAATCTCCAAAATAGTAGGCTAAAAACAGTCGTCGAGAGCGAGTCACTATCAAGTTTGCAATGGAAAGCAATATGGTTATGCATTTAACAAACTGAGATGACCCGGAATTCACAACGGCCGCTATCACTTAAACGCGCACTAATTTAAGTAATGCCTATTGATGATTGAAGTTCATAAAGACAAAAATAAAACGGACCGCTTATGCGGTCCGTTTTATTCAACATACAAATTACACTAATTGTGCTTAGTTGCTCACAACAAAGTACTCAATGTCAGTATTTGCACGCAGTACGGCTAGTACAGATGATAAATCTTGCTGAGAAGATGCACGCTGCATTTGCATCGCAACTTGATCTTCTAACTCACTATCTAGCTCTGCGTTTACAGCATCAAGCTCGATGATAATGATGTTACCTTCAAGATCTTTAGACTGACCGTATACTGGTTTACCATCGACTGGTTTTGCCATCGCGAATACCGTTGTTGCCAACGGAGAACGACGATCTACTGTCTCTTGTTCACCAAAGGCAAGATTGTTTTCAGCAAGCTCGTTCGTCTTACCTTCTTTCAATGCCGCAACGACTTGTGTTCCAAGTTCCATCGCTTCTTGCTCACCTTTAACACGAGATAGCTCTGCAACAACCTGATCTTTCACTTCTTCTAGTGGAAGAACTGTCTCGTCACGCGCATCTTCAACACGAACAACGATAATATGCTCAGGCGCAACTTCGATAGCTTCAGAGTTTAGGCCATCTTCTTTAACTTCAGGGCTTAGGATAGCTTGCATTACCGCAGGGCTACGAAGCACTTCAGGTGCATCAACCTGAGAAATAAAGTCCGTTGTCTTCACTTCTTGGTTAACCGCTTGAGAAGCATCATACAATGAGTCTGGGTATTCAAACGCTACGCGCTCAAGCTCATTTTGCAACTCGTAGAATTGATCGATCGCTTGTTGGTCGACCATCTCTTGTTTGATTTCAGCAGCGACTTCTTCAAATGGCTTCGCCACAGAATCTTTTAGCTCTTCAAGCTTGATAATGTGATAGCCAAAGTCCGACTTTACTAGACCCGACGTATCGCCAGGATTCTTCAGTGCGAATGCCGCTTCTTCAAAAGCAGGGTCCATCACATCACGCTCAATCCAACCTAGGTCACCACCGTTT
Organism: Vibrio sp. Vb2131; assembly: GCF_033338535.1. Taxonomy (NCBI): domain Bacteria; kingdom Pseudomonadati; phylum Pseudomonadota; class Gammaproteobacteria; order Vibrionales; family Vibrionaceae; genus Vibrio; species Vibrio sp. Vb2131. The sequence continues at coordinate 131,181 of NZ_JAWOSW010000014.1, read as the reverse complement.
TCAGCGCTGCCAAAATCGTCAGATTTCTCTTGAGCAAGCGTCGCAAAATCTGCACCCTCGTTTAGCTCATCTAGGATAGCTTGCGCTTTTGCTTCATCGTCCCCTTCTACAAGAATGTGAGCGACACGTCGTTGCTCTTCTGAAGAGTATTTGTTTAAGTGCTCGTCGTAGTACTTTTTCACCTCAGCATCAGAAACATTAACTTGTTCCTTTAGCGCTTCAGCTGACAGTTCGATGTAAGAGACTTTAACCTGCTCTGGGCGTGTAAAGTTGTCTGGGTTTGCTTTGTAGTACTCTTGAATTTCTTCGTCGGTCAATTCAATATTTTTCGCAAACTCCGCTAAGTCGATCTGAATCGTGCGAATATCACGAGTTTGAGTGAACAGCTTGCCTTCTGCTTGTACTTCACCCGGCAGAATAAATTCACTGTTTTGTAGCGCATTCAGCAGTTGCTCACGAACCAATTCACGACGCATGTACTCAGCAAAAGAGTCTGGCGAAAAGCCTGCACGACGCAAAGAAGCTTGATAGATCTCTTGATCAAACTGACCATTAGATTGGAACTGAGGCATGTCTAGAATCATGCTACGCACTTGAGTGTCGCTGATTCGCAGACCCAAAGCTTCAGCTTGTTGGTCAAGCAACACGTCATTGATCATTCGATCTAAAACGGATTTGCGGAAAGATTCAACATATGCAGGGTCAGCCAGCATTTGAGAGAAGTAGTCACCCAACTGAGCTTGCATACGGTTACGCTCATTTTGGTATGCCATCTCGAACTCACCACGAGGAATCTCAGTGTTACCGACTTTCGCTGCAGAGTTGTTGCTACCACCAACGATGTAGCTACCTACACCTGCAAATACGAAAGACAGGATGATAAGTCCAAGGATAATTTTGACCGCGATGCTATTCACGCCTTCGCGTAGTCGATCCATCATAATTTAACTGCTCTCCACAATTGAAGCCTACTGCTTCTATCTAATAGAAATAATGGCGCAATAATATCAGAAAAAGAAATGCGCATCAGTATGATGCGCATAATTTAAGAAAGTTCGGCTCGAAGTTTGTAAATTTTTGTTCGAAACTTATTGTTTGAGCAAAAGTTAAGCAAATGGCCGGTTACAGAAATAACGCCGTGATTAGTTACAAGCGTCTTTCAGTGCTTTACCAGCTTTGAAAGCTGGTACTTTTGCTTCTGCGATTTGGATTTCTTCACCAGTTTTTGGGTTACGACCAGTACGTGCAGCACGAGTACGAACGCTGAATGTACCAAAGCCAACTAGAGCGACTTGATCACCAGATTGAAGAGTTCCGCTTACTGCTTCGATGAATGCATCTAGAGCACGACCCGCTGACGCTTTAGAAATATCTGCATTTTCTGCGATTTGTTCTACTAACTGAGTTTTATTCACTGTAATTTCCCCTTTGTGTCATCTGTGATTATTTTTGTGATGACTTTCGTTCCATTGTTAAGAAAATATGCTCCACCCCTTATTCATCAAGGGCTGGCAGCTATCGAAACTAACTTAGCGCCCAAAAAAAACGCTGACAAGCCTTTTTGGGCTTATCAGCGTAAACTTTTACTTATTTTTGCTACACATCACTATTTTTGAGACTCAAACTCAACGCCCGTCGGGTCTCGCTCTAGTGCGACTTTCAGTACTTCATCAATCCACTGTACAGGGATAACTTCCAGATCCGCGATAACATTATCAGGAATCTCTTCCAAATCACGCTCGTTATCTTTTGGAATTAGCACTGTCTTAATGCCACCACGGTGTGCCGCAAGTAACTTCTCTTTTAGGCCGCCGATAGGTAGAACCTCACCACGCAGTGTGATTTCACCCGTCATCGCTACTTCTGCTTTCACAGGGTTGCCTGTTAGAGAAGAAACCAATGCTGTACACATTGCTGTACCCGCACTTGGGCCATCTTTTGGTGTCGCGCCTTCCGGGACGTGTACGTGAATATCTTTCTTCTCGTAGAAGTCAGTATTAATACCTAGCTTTTCTGCACGAGAGCGAACCACTGTCATTGCTGCTTGGATAGACTCTTGCATCACATCACCAAGAGAACCCGTTTGTGTCAGCTTACCTTTACCTGGCATTGATTGAGTTTCAATCGTTAATAGATCGCCACCCACTTCGGTCCAAGCTAGGCCAGTTACTTGACCAATTCGGTTACTTTCATCCGCTTTACCGTAATCGAAACGTTGAACACCTAAGTACTCTTTTAGGTTGTCCATCGTTACCGTTACTGACTTGATGTCCTTATCCAGCAAGATGTTCTTCACCGCTTTACGGCAGATCTTAGAAATCTCACGCTCTAAGTTACGGACACCCGCTTCACGCGTGTAGTAACGAATGATGCCAATAATCGCAGAATCTTCAATGACGATCTCATCCGCTTTCAAGCCATTACGCTTCACTTGTTTATCAACAAGGTGACGTTTTGCAATGTTCAGCTTCTCGTCTTCGGTGTAACCAGATAAACGAATAACTTCCATACGGTCTAACAATGGACCCGGGATGTTCATCGAGTTCGATGTCGCAACAAACATAACGTCAGAGAGATCGTAATCCACTTCTAGGTAGTGATCGTTGAACGAGTTATTCTGTTCAGGGTCCAGTACTTCTAGTAGAGCCGATGCCGGATCACCACGCATATCTGAAGACATTTTGTCGATTTCGTCCAATAAGAACAGCGGGTTCTTCACACCAACCTTCGACATCTTCTGGATCAATTTGCCTGGTAATGAGCCGATGTAAGTACGACGGTGACCACGAATTTCCGCTTCATCACGCACACCACCCAACGCCATACGAACATACTTACGGCCTGTAGCTGAAGCAATTGAACGACCAAGAGACGTTTTACCTACACCAGGAGGACCAACAAGACAAAGGATAGGACCTTTTAGCTTGTTGATACGGTTTTGAACCGCTAGGTATTCAAGGATACGTTCTTTGACGCGTTCTAGACCGTAGTGATCTTCATTAAGAACCTCTTCTGCTTTCGCTAAGTTTTTCTTAACTTTTGAGCGCTTAGCCCAAGGAACGCTGACCATCCAATCGATGTAGCTACGAACCACTGTTGCTTCAGCAGACATTGGAGACATCATCTTAAGCTTTTGCAGCTCTTGCTCTGTCTTTTCACGTGCCTCTTGAGGCATTTTTGATTCGTCAATCTTCTTCTGTAGCGTTTCGAACTCGTCTGGTGCGTCTTCCATCTCACCAAGTTCTTTCTGAATCGCTTTCATTTGCTCATTCAGATAGTACTCACGCTGAGATTTTTCCATTTGCTTTTTAACGCGACCACGAATTCGTTTTTCAACTTGCAGCAAGTCGATCTCTGATTCCATCTGGCCCATCAGGAATTCCAGACGCTCAGTGACGTCAACAATTTCAAGCACTTGCTGCTTATCCACCAACTTTAACGGCATATGAGCCGCAATGGTATCCGCTAAGCGTGCGGCTTCGTCGATACCATTAAGTGACGTTAGCACTTCTGGTGGAATCTTCTTGTTTAGCTTAATGAACCCTTCAAACTGATTAATCGCGCTGCGAACAATCACTTCTTGCTCACGCTCATCCAATTCTGGCGTAACAACAAATTCAGCTTCTGCTAGGAAGAAGTCACTCTCTTTAAAGTGATTGATTTTTGCTCGCTGCTGGCCTTCGACCAATACTTTTACTGTGCCATCCGGAAGCTTCAAGAGCTGGAGAATGGTGGCTACCGTACCTACGTCAAATAGGTCGTCAACCGTAGGCTCGTCAGTATCCGCTTGCTTTTGTGCCACAAGAAGAACTTGTTTGTTGGTTTCCATCGCCGTTTCTAGACAGCTAATCGATTTCTCACGACCAACAAACAATGGAATAACCATGTGTGGGTAGACCACTACGTCACGTAGAGGTAGTACCGGGATCTCGATACGCTCGGAACGTTCCAAGTTCATATAATTCTCTCTTCCGCTTTCACGTTTAACGTATTACTTAAGGCAGTATATGGGGGCTAATTGTTTGGATTCAATAAGAGAAATAAAAAAAGGAGGTAATTACTTACCTCCTTTTTAATTATGGCTGAATTTACTCTGCTCCAGCTGCCTGATTGTCTGCGTTACTGTAAATAAGCAGTGGCTCTGACTCGCCATTAATGACGGACTCATCAATCACGACTTTACTAACGTCTGTTGCAGATGGTAATTCGTACATGGTTTCAAGTAGCACGCCTTCAAGAATCGAGCGTAAGCCACGAGCACCTGTTTTACGCTCCATTGCTTTTTTCGCGATAGCGCGCAGCGCATCTTCACGGAATTCAAGTTCGGCGTTTTCTAGCTCAAACAATGCTGCATATTGCTTGGTCAGTGCGTTCTTCGGTTCACATAGGATCTGAATCAACGCTTCTTCATCAAGCTCAGTCAGTGTTGTTGTTACAGGTAGACGACCAATGAATTCTGGAATGAGGCCGTACTTCACTAAGTCTTCAGGTTCAACTTGAGTAAATAGCTCACCTACCGTCTTCGATTCATTCTTCGAACGAACTTCAGCACCAAAGCCAATACCTGTACCTGTTGCAACACGCTGCTCAATCACCTTGTCTAAGCCAGCAAAAGCACCACCACAAATGAACAGGATCTTAGATGTGTCCACTTGTAGGAATTCTTGCTGAGGATGCTTACGACCACCTTGAGGTGGAACCGATGCAACCGTACCTTCGATAAGTTTTAGTAGCGCCTGCTGAACACCTTCACCAGATACGTCACGCGTAATAGATGGGTTTTCAGCTTTGCGTGAAATCTTATCAATTTCATCAATGTAAACGATGCCGCGTTCCGCTTTAGCTACATCGTAATCACATTTTTGCAGAAGCTTTTGGATGATGTTTTCAACGTCTTCACCTACGTAACCGGCTTCGGTTAGTGTCGTCGCGTCTGCCATTGTAAATGGCACATCCAAGAATCGAGCTAATGTCTCCGCAAGTAGTGTTTTACCGCTACCTGTAGGACCAATTAGAAGGATGTTACTCTTACCAAGCTCCACACCTTCGCTCGTTGTATCACCATTGCGTAAACGCTTGTAGTGGTTATATACCGCAACTGCGAGCACTTTTTTCGCGTAATCTTGCCCGATCACATAGTCATCAAGGTGTTCACGGATCTGTTTTGGCGTTGGTAACGCTTCAGATTCTTTCTTAGGGAGAACATCCTTGATTTCTTCGCGAATAATATCGTTACATAAGTCGACACACTCGTCGCAAATGTACACTGACGGACCTGCGATTAGCTTGCGAACTTCGTGCTGACTTTTGCCGCAGAAAGAACAGTACAGCAATTTACCGCTGCCACTTTCTTTGCTTTTATCTGTCATTCGCTAACCTCTTAGCCTTTACTCTTCATGAATGAGTGTATATCAATTTTTGCCAAAATGCGCTGGCAAATTACTCGCCACGGTGGCTTAACACTGCATCCACGATACCGTATTCCACAGCCTGCTCTGATGACATGAAGTTATCACGATCAGTATCGCGCTCAATGACTTCAAGAGGTTGGCCTGTATGTTCTGCTAACAACTTGTTTAGCTTCTGTTTAATCGTCAGGATTTCCTGAGCATGGATTTGGATATCAGAAGCTTGACCCTGGAAACCACCCAATGGTTGGTGGATCATTACACGAGAGTTAGGCAGTACGTAACGCTTACCTGGCGCACCACCTGCAAGCAGGAAGGCACCCATTGAACATGCTTGACCCATACATACTGTGCTCACATTTGGCTTAATGAACTGCATGGTGTCGTAAATAGACATACCTGCTGTTACGCTGCCGCCTGGTGAGTTGATGTATAGGAAAATATCTTTATCTGGATTTTCAGATTCTAGGAAAAGTAGCTGAGCCACGACAAGGTTTGCCATGTGGTCTTCCACTTGACCCGTTAAAAAAATCACGCGCTCTTTCAGCAGACGTGAGTAGATGTCGTAAGAACGTTCGCCTCGGGAAGTTTGTTCAACCACCATTGGTACTAGCGCGTCCATAATTGGCGACATTGCATTTTTTTCTTGGTAGCTCATATTCTTATGTCCCTAAAATAAATGGCCCGGATGATGACTATCATACGGACCATTGTTAGCAGAATAGTTAACGTTAAGTCAACCTTCTACGCAAGATATTGCTTATTAAGCAGCAGGTTGTTGTTGGTTAAGTAGCTCGTTGAAGCCTACTTCTTTCTCAGAAACCTGTGCTTTAGCGATGATCGCGTCGATTGCTTGCTCTTCTAGAGCTACGTTGCGCATGTTGTTCATCATTTCTTCGTTTTGCTCGTAGTAAGCAATAACTTCTGATGGATCTTCGTATGCAGTAGCCATTTCTTCGATTAGCGCTTTAACTTTCTCGTCGTCCGCTTTTAGCTCTTCAGATTTGATTACTTCACCTAGTAGAAGACCAACAACTACGCGACGTTTAGCTTGTTCTTCGAACAGTTCACGTGGAAGCTGAGCAGCAGCTTCTGGGTTACCACCGAAGCGTTGTGCAGCTTGTTGACGTAGAACTTGGATTTCTTGCTCGATAAGCGCTGATGGTACGTTGATGTCGTTTTGCTCAACTAGACCGTCAATCGCTTGCTCTTTGATGCGGTTCTTAACAGCTTGCTTAAGTTCGCGTTCCATGTTCTTACGAACTTCAGCTTTAAGTGCTTCAACACCACCTTCAACAACACCGAACTTAGCAACGAACTCGTCGTTTAGTTCTGGTAGTTCACGAGCTTCAACTTTGTTCACTTTGATTACGAACTTAGCTGCTTTACCTTTTAGGTTTTCAGCGTGGTAATCTTCTGGGAAAGTCACGTCGATGTCGAATTCCATACCAGCAGTTTTACCTGCGATACCGTCTTCGAAACCAGGGATCATGCGACCAGCACCCATTTCTAGAGGGAAGTTCTCAGCTTTACCACCTTCGAACTCTTCACCGTCGATAGAGCCAACGAAGTCAATGCTTACGCGTTTGCCATCTTCTGCTGCTTCTTCAACTTCAACCCAAGTTGCTTGTTGCTTACGTAGAGTATCGATCATCTCTTCTACGTCTGCATCTTTAACTTCTGTTAGTGGTTTTTCAACAGTGATGCTCTCTAGGCCTTTAAGCTCAACTTCTGGGTAAACTTCAAAAGTTGCAGTGAAAACTAGGTCTGAACCTTCTTTGTTCTCTACAGGAGCGAAAGTTGGAGCGCCAGCTGGGTTGATTTTCTCTTTAACGATAGCTTCGATGAAGTGGCGTTGCATTACTTCACCAAGAACGTCTTGACGTACTGCTTTGCCGTACATCTTAGCAACCATTTTTAGAGGCACTTTACCCTTACGGAAACCATCGAAACGACGGTTTTTAGCGATGTTGCGTAGTTCAGCTGTTACAGCGTCTTCGATGTTTGCAGCTGGAACAGTAATGTTTAGACGGCGCTCTAGGCCCTCTAGCGTTTCAACAGTAACTTGCATTATATATAAACCTCTAAAGTGGCTCGGTTTTCCGAGCGTATGAGCGAAACTCAGAGGAGCTTACGCTTCATCCTTGTGTAGTGTTCTGTCCGAACACCTAATTTAAAATCGAGTATCGATACTGGTTGTCAGTACCGGACTAATCAGTGATATCTTCGATAAAATAACCAAAGGTATCTCCTATTAGCCTCAGGACAGAATTTTTAGACGCGACATTCTAGCGATCTGTCGCAACCCTGTCGAGCCAATAGCCACTATGTGGACATTGTCTGCGCTAAATTCTCGAATGCTGACCCATTTTTTCTTCAAAAATGCGATTCAGACACCGTCTAAGCATCTCCAGCATATCTAGAATGGGGACAATAGCGACTTTTTCAAGAGAATCGACCGGTTTTTTTATCGAAAAGCCTAAAAAGAGATCTTGCTCTTGTTTTACTCCACAGAGTTGAAAACTAAATCCCTAATCCTTCCTACAAACTATTAACATTTTCTTACGTGACCAAAGGAAGTTGTAAGGAGTGTAAGGATGTCGCAAAAAAAACGGATTCTGCTGACATTTTTTGCTTTCTATTTCCTGTCCGCAATTATCGGTGGCCATTGGGTTTGGCAGACCAGTTATCAATCTCTACTTGATAAACACCAATCACAGCTGGAGCAATTTTCTGGCCATATAAAAAATAAACTCGATAAGTACGCCCATATCCCAAATCTTCTCGCTAAAGATGATCCTCTTTATCAAGCGCTTCAGCACCCCAACAACAGTGCGCAACTGGAAATCACTAATCGGTATTTAGAGTCCGTTAATGGCGTGATTGAAGCAGCGGATACGTACTTAATCGATCAATGGGGTACAACGATCGCGGCCAGCAACTGGCGTAAAGAGCGCTCCTTTATCGGTCGAAATTTTGCATTTCGACCTTATTTCAAACAAGCCATTGTAGGTAAACGAAGCCAATACTACGCACTGGGCTCAACATCTGGTAAACGTGGCTACTACTATTCTTATCCCATCGTATACGCTGGCGGTGTACTTGGTGTCGTCGTGGTGAAGATGGACCTAAGTAAGATAGAGGACAACTGGCAGCAACCTAACAGTGTTTTTGTCGCCAGCGACCCATACGGAATTGTTTTCATGAGTAGCCGAAGTGAATGGCTACTCAAAAGCTTACAACCACTGACAAAAAAAGAGAAAAAGCAAGTTTGGGCAAGCCAACAATATCTTGATGCGCCAATTGAAACGCTTGGATTAGTGGGTAGTTTGGACGAGGTGCATTCTGAGCTTAAACAGGGTTACCCATACAATAAAGGAACCTTGGTGGTCTCTTCGCTGCCCCTTCCCGAACTCAAACTGACTATTCGTGTGCTGTCTCCTAAACAGTCGATCGTTTGGTTCACCATGGGTTACATCTTTGTACTCACTCTAGCATTCATGGTTTTGTTTTTAATTGGTCAGCTTATCTATCACCGTCAACAGCGTCACTTGCAACTTGAACGAATTCAACAAGAAGCCAATCAAAAGTTGGAATATCAAGTCATGGCACGGACTGCCGAGTTGCAAGCGGAGATCGCACAGCGTATCGATACCGAGCAAACTTTACGCGTTACTCAAGACGAATTGGTGCAAGCAGCGAAACTCGCGGTGTTAGGACAAATGTCGGCCAGTATCAGCCACGAACTGAATAATCCACTTGCGGCAATTCGTAGCTTTGCGGAGAACGGCAAGCTGTTTCTAAAAAAAGAAAAATATGAGCGAGTGGAAGATAATCTCACTCGCATTTCTGCTCTCACTGACCGTATGGCAAATATCAGTCAGCAACTTCGCTCTTTCGCCAAAAAAACCAGTGGTGACGAGTTGGCTCAATCTCGATTGTTCCCTGTGATAGCCTCTGTAAAAGAACTGATGAAGCCCGCATTTAAATCAGGGCGCGTCACGTTAGAAACAAATTTGCCAGAGCATGATGTTGAAGTGCAGATCAATATTATTCAACTGGAGCAAGTGTTGGTCAATTTACTGACTAATGCGATAGAAGCACTCAAAGAACAACAAGACAAACAGGTAGAATTATCTGTAGAACACGATGAGCACACTGATTTAGTTTGGATTCATGTTGATGATAATGGCCCAGGACTTGGCTCTTTCTCACTTTCTGATTTATGTGAGCCGTTTCTAACCACTAAACTGAACGGTTTAGGTTTGGGTCTCTCTATCTCGCAACAAATCTTAGCCAGTATGAATGGAAAATTATGTGCCCATAATCGAGAACAAGGCGGCGCTCGATTCTCATTGTGTTTACCTATCACTTCTTACAACACTGAACCATCAAAAGGATAAGATCATGTGTCAGGTGTTTTTTATTGATGATGAGGCCGATCTCAGAATCGCTATAGAACAGACCTTTGAACTGGCGGATATCGACGCCAAGTTTTTTGTGGATGCAGAATCGGCTTTAATAGCGATGCAAACTTACCCGTCATCATGATCACTGGACACGGTGATATTTCCATGGCAGTGCAAGCCCTTCATCAAGGCGCTTACGACTTTATTGAGAAACCTTTTGCGCCAGAGCATTTGGTTGAAACGGTTAAGCGGGCGATTGAGAAGCGCAAACTAACCAATGAAAATGAAAAACTGCGCCTGTCACTTAAAGCCAGTAAAACCCTTGGTCCACGAGTTATTGGTGAAACCTCTAGCATCCAAATATTACGAGAGACCATCACCCAAATCGCCGATACCGACGCCGATATTTTATTGTTTGGTGAAACCGGTACAGGGAAAGAGTTAATCGCTCGTTCTTTACATGAGCAAAGCTCTCGCCGGAACCAAAACTTTGTCGCCGTAAATTGTGGAGCGGTTCCAGAGAACTTAATTGAGAGTGAACTCTACGGCCATGAAAAAGGCGCATTCACTGGCGCCGAAAGCCGTCGTATCGGTAAATTTGAGTTTGCACAAGGCGGCACACTTTTCTTGGATGAGATCGAGTCGATGCCTATCCAAGCCCAAATTCGTTTATTGAGGGTATTACAAGAGCGCGTGATTGAGCGTGTCGGTTCCAATGAATTATTGCCTTTAGATATTCGAGTGATTGCCGCAACAAAGTTCGATTTAAAACACGCAGCTGAAGAAGGTACTTTCCGTCAGGATCTCTATTATCGGCTCAATGTCGTGACCTTGGATCTCCCGCCACTACGCGAACGAAAAGAAGATATTCCCGCCCTCTTTCACCACTTTCTGTTGGTAGCAGCTTCACGTTATGGCAAAAGCTCACCTAGCTTGTCACCCCAAGATCTAGCGCAACTGATGAGCCATGACTGGCCTGGCAATGTTCGAGAACTCAGAAATGCTGCAGAGCGTTTTGTGCTATTGGGTAAGTTAATTCAGTTGGGAGAATCGAACCCAGTCGCTAATTCTTCCTCAAGCCTTGCAGAGCAAGTAGCGGAGTTTGAGAGAGCAGCCATTGAAGGCGCTTTATTAGAAAACAACGGTAGTATTAAACAGACAATGTGCCAATTGAATGTGCCAAGAAAAACCCTTTACGACAAGATGCAGCGCTACCAAATAAATAAAGACCTTTACAAATAAAACACGTTCAGATAACTGGCATTATATTCAACTTGAATCATAATTTTTAACAACAGGTTTATCATGGTTGTTACAGATATGAACGAAAAAGTGAGAATACCGATTGTTACAGATACCGTGCTCGTAGACGGTTGCTATCAAGAAGAGAGAAGATTCGGTGAAGAGCGTCGTAAAAATAAAAAGAGGTGGCGACACTATGAACGTCGAATTAATTCAGACCCGCGCAAAACTTGCTACAAGTCAATAGACGAAGAGGTGTGAATTCTCACACCTCTTTCTACTTTCTGGCTTCCATTACTTGGTAATGATCTCCGGCCCCATCAAAGTAGTAGGCAACCAAGTCGAAACCCATGGTACATATGTGACGATAATTAGGAATAAGAACATCACTCCAACCCAGGGTAATGCTGCCTTCACTACGTTCATCATCGACATTTTGGCAACACCAGCGGTCACAAATAAGTTAAGACCCACGGGCGGCGTTATCATTCCTATCTCCATATTCACCACCATCATTATGCCCAAGTGAATTGGGTCTATGCCTAATGCAATCGCAATTGGGAACACGAGCGGCGCAACAATGATCAACAAGCCTGATGGCTCCATAAACTGACCACCAATCAACAACAAGACGTTCACCACAATCAAGAAAGTGATGGGTCCGAGACCAGCCGAGAGCATCGACTCGGTGATCATTTGCGGGATGCGTTCTTCCGTTAAAACATGCTTCAAAATTAAGGCATTAGCAATGATGAACAGCAGCATGATGGTGAGTTTGCCCGCTTCATACAGGGTGTGTTTCGTGTCTTTATGAACAAAGGTTTGGAAGATTTTAACGAGCGCAGGTTTAGTGTTTTTCTTGTCTGCAAATGGCCCCATGTCTTTGTATACAAAGTTAGCAATAAAGAATGAGTACACAGCAGCAACCGCAGCGGCTTCTGTCGGCGTAAAGATACCGCCATAGATACCACCAAGAATGATGACGACCAACAACAAGCCCCAGCTTGCATCCTTGGCGGCATCAAAAGTTTCTTTCCAACCGACAAAAGGTTGCTTTGGAAGGTTCTTGATTCTCGCGGCAATGTAAATCGCGATCATCAACATGACACCCGCCAGCAAACCGGGAATCACACCACCAAGGAACATACGTCCAACTGACACATCCGTTGCGGCTGCATACACCACCATCACAATCGAAGGTGGGATCAAAATCCCTAGCGTACCTGCGTTACAAATTACCCCAGAGGCAAACTCTTTTGAGTAACCGTTTTTGATCATACCTGCGATAACAATACTACCTATGGCAACAACCGTTGCAGGTGAGGAACCTGACAACGCGGCAAACATCATACACGCTACAACCGAAGCCATCGCCAAACCGCCGCGGAACCAGCCTACAATGGCAATGGCGAAACGAATTATCCGCTTTGCTACGCCACCCGTCGACATAAAGCTTGAAGCCAATATAAAGAATGGAATAGCCAATAGCGTGTAGTGGCCCGCGAATGCATTAAACAGCGTTTGAGCAACTGACGCTAAAGAGGCATCCGAATGCATTAAAAGGAAAAGAACACTGGAAAGGCCCAGCGAAATAGCAATTGGCACGCCAACCAGCATAAAGCCAATTACCATCAAAAATAGAAATAAGATATCCATGGCTTATTGCTCCTTGTTTTTAGCGTCTTGCGAGGCCTTTGGAGCCATTACGTCTTCAGCGTCACTCATCTCAGCTTTAAGAGATTCGAGCTCTTCCTCCGCTTCATGTCCTGCAATCAAGCGATCGAGCTTACCAGTAGCGATTTGCCACGTGACTTGAACAAATCTAAACGTTAGTAGCGCCATTCCAAGTGGCAAAGCGAAGTAAGGAATAAAACGTGGCAGCTTTTCATAACGCTCTCCCTCATTTAACCAGTCGGCCATGAACTGGAGTATTTCAGGCATCGGAATATCGTCCGTTTCATACCACGCTCGGTCGGTAGCGAACGGATACCAGTAGTTCCAAGCGCCAATTAACAGCAAAATAGAGAAGGCTAAGCAACACATTGCTGCAAAAAGCGCCAGGGCTTTTCGTTTACCTTCCGGAACGATGTTAATAATGACATCGACACCAATATGAAAGTGTTTTTTCACACCATAAGATGCGCCAACCAACACCATCCATGCGAACATGAAAACGGTGAGCTCAAGCGCCCAAAGAATATTGTCGTTAAAGACATAACGAAAGATGACATTGGCAAAGGTCAGCAAGGTCATGGCACCCAAGAAGAAAGCAATCAAAGTCTCTTCAATGGCATCGGTGATTCGTCCAGCCTTGGCAAAAAAAGTCTGTTCCATAATTACATCACGTCGTCTGTAGGGGGAAAGAGCCCCCTCAGTTTGAGAGGGCTAAATGTGCTAGCTGTTATTATTTTTGGTTAGACGCCAAAGCGGCTTCGATTAGGTCAGAACCAATGTCTTTTTCGAACTTCTTCCATACTGGTTGAAGTGCAGTGACCCACTCTTGGCGCTGTTCTGGCGTTAGAGTACGAACCACACCACCGGCTTCGATGATATTGTTCTTATTCGCAAGGTTTACTTTGGTTGACTCAGCATTACGCTGCGCAGTTACCTCTTGAATAATGGTATTTAACTGCTCGCGCTGATCATCTGGTAGGTTTTTCCAGAAGTCGTTTGACGTCACAACTAAGTAATCCAGAATTCCGTGGTTCGTTTCCGTAATGCCATCTTGAACTTCGAAGAATTTTTTGCCGTAAATGTTTGACCAAGTATTTTCTTGACCATCAATAACCTTAGTTTGCAAGCCGCCGTAAACTTCTTTGAACGACATTTTTTGTGGGTTAGCACCTAGCTGCTCAAACTGAGCAACGAGTACATCAGACGCTTGAACACGGAACTTAAGTCCTTCAGCATCAGTTGGAGAAATGAGCGGCTTGTTGGCTGACATTTGCTTCATGCCGTTATGCCAAAACGCAATGCCTTGTAGGCCACGACGTTTCATTGAATTTTTCAGCTTTTCACCCGCTTCCGAGTTTTGGAAACGGTCAACCGCGTCGACATCATCGAACAAGAAAGGAAGATCGAAAAGGCGGTACTTCTTGGTGAATTTCTCAAACTTAGAAAGAGAAGGAGCAGCGAGTTGAACATCACCATTCAGTAGCGCTTCCAACACTTTGTCATCATCATAAAGTGTTGAGTTAGGAAACACCTGCATACAGACTTTACCGTTCATCTCTTCGTTGACGCGCTTTTCAAGTAACGAAGCCGCGATGCCTTTAGGGTGTTTGTCCGCGTTCGTTACATGGCTAAACTTGATGACCGTTTCACCCGGGTCACAATTTGCGGCAGCATTAAAACTGGTAACAGCAAGTGCAGAGACAGATAGTAGAGTTAGAGGCTTAAACATTATTATTCTCCTTGTTGAATCACATCCCATCCCGTCCATGAGTAACTAGGTGTTAGGCGATGGGTACGGATGTTCAACAAAGAGCAATTAATGGACCATGTTAAAATTTATATATATTTCAATAAATTAACAAAGCCCGTTAACATGAATCCGAAGTGTAACGAGTGAATTCCACCCAAGAAAAAGATATAAATGGGTGGGAAATGACCCATTTATGAAGAACAGCTTATCTCCATTTTCTTCCCCCATTCCGGCGGCAATTTCGCATAATCATCAAACTCGGGTTGCTCATCAAATGGGCGTTTTAACAGTTCGGCCAATCGGTGTAATTCGCTAAAGTCCCCTTCTTCCGCTTTATCAATCGCCAACTGAGCCAAGTAGTTACGCAAGATGTATTTGGGATTGGCTTGACGCATCTGTTTGCAACGCTGTTCGGTTGAAATCAGGCCCCCTAGTTCATCAACCTCTAGCTCACACCGAGCTAAGTACAGATCAAGCCAAGCTCGCGCAGCTTCTCGGTCGAGAAATAAATCGATTACGGCTTGGGAAGGCGCATTATCAAGGTTTGAGAGTGTTCTGAAGAAGCGAGTGTAGTCCGTTTTGTTCTGGTGAAGAAGCTCAAACATAGCTTCAAACAAACGCCCGTCTTCCGCTATCTTAGTTTTTAAGCCCAACTTCTCACGCATGAGGCGGCTGAACTGCTGGCTTAAATGAACTTCAAATTGACTCAACGACGATTCTAAATCTTCTCGTTCAACGAGTGGCGATAGCGCATGCGCCAGTGCTGACAGGTTCCAAAGCGCAATTCTAGGCTGTTGATCAAATGCGTAACGACCCTGGTAGTCTGAATGATTACAAATGTATCCCGGCTCATAATCATCAAGAAAGCCAAACGGACCATAATCAAAAGTTTGCCCAAGAATTGACATGTTATCGGTATTCATCACACCATGCGCAAAACCAAAAGCTTGCCAATATGCGATCATCTCGGCTGTTTTAGTCACGATGGCGTCAAACATCGCGGCATATGGTTTCTCCGCCGATGCACAATCAGCAAAGTGCCACTCAATCACCTTATCCGCCAACAGCTTCTGCTCTGCTAACTGGTTGGTGTAAAAGAAATGCTCAAAGTGACCGAATCGAACATGGGTTTCAGCCATTCGAAGTAACAAAGCGCCCGATTCCGTTTTTTCTCGATAAACAGGTGTATCACTGACCATCATACCGAGAGCACGTGTCGTGGGAACCCCAAGGCCCGCCATGGCTTCACTGCACAAGTACTCACGGATAGTTGAGCGTAATACCGCTCGCCCATCTCCCATTCGCGAGTAAGGCGTTAGCCCTGCACCTTTGAGGTGAAGATCAAACCAAGTACCATCCTGATGCTCAATTTCTGCCAACAGTAATCCACGTCCATCGCCCAAATCTGGGTTGTAAACGCCAAACTGATGGCCTGCATATTTCATCGCAAGAGGACGAAATTGTTCGAATTCACTTAGCCCAGAAAAAACCGCCAATAACTCATCGTTTTGCTCTTCTGGTAAACCAAACTGCTGTGCAAACTCACCATTCCAAGCGACCCAGCGAGTGTTGTCCAAGGGTTGTGGCTCGACCAACGTATAGAACGCTGACGGTAATTGACTAAAGCGATGGGTGAAATTGACCCGTTGCCAAATGGACATGTAGGGTTCCTTAATAAAAAGAAGTACTGTTGTGAGTATACGTGTGAATGTCCCTGTCATTCAGCCATGAAATGGGCATGGGTATTTTGCGTGAATAACGCGAAGGCGGCAGGAAGGTATCAACCTGCCGCAGACCGTCTCCTAAACGGAGGTAGCATGTAAAAACGATCAAAGGGTTAAGCGGAAAATTCTTCACCCGTTTTTGGTGGCTGTGATGGCGTATCAAAACGAGCGCGTTCGATATCCACTACCGTTTTATAGCTCAACGATAACAATGCCAGCTGGTACGCGCCAAAAATACCATAGGCCACACCGACGAGGCTCAACATAAAGAGATTCGTAAAGTGGCTAAAGATCAGCTGACTGAGCAAGCCCGCACCCAATGGAATTAGTCCCATCAAAATGAATACTTGTTTGTTGTATGGTCTGCTCTGGTTCCACGAACGACGCAAACTGCGCGGCTGATGATCCATTGCAGTCGCTGGCAACACAAATGACCATCGCGCCATTACCCAATAGCCAGGAATGCTTGCAATCGTTGTGATAATAGCCATAGCAACAAAGTCGGCTTCACCACTTTCTGCAATGTAGATAAACGACAACACAAAGATCGGGATACCAATAACGAGCATCATCATCAGTCCAAACAGTATCCACCAGCCTATGAAACGGAATTCTCGAGCTGACAAACGAAATACATCCAACGCAGAGTGCATGTAATCGCCGGCTAAATAAATTCGATGCACACGCACAGCCGCCATAGCGGCAACAAGTGGGTACAAAATAATTGTGACGAAATAAAATCCTGCGACATTGCCTTCTTGAACGTTCGCTTGATCTTGCCCCGTCATTTCAGGATACATAAAAGCAAAAATTGAGTGCACGATAATCAACGGAATACAAGCAATAACAATTGCGAGTAGATTCCTTCTGACCATCACTGCCGCTTCTCGGCATATTTCCGAAACAGAAAAGCCCTCGGTAGACATATAACATCCTTAGTTCATAAAAATCGGCCCCTAGGGTAACCGCAGAGTAGAAAAATCGCTTTAAAAATAATGAGAAACACATCTCATAAGACAATGAGAACGAAACCAAAATAGATCAGATAAAAAATAAGCCACTCAATGTGAGTGGCTTATACCGCAATTCAATACCGTTTTAGACGCGACGTCGCCAGCCTAATGTTGCAAGTAACATCAAAGCCCAATAAGAAACACTGCCGCTACCTTCAGAGTTCTTGAATGTCGTTGTCTTCAAAGAAGCAACAACCGTCACGATAACTTCCCCCGTAGCAGTGGCACCATGACCGTCTGAAACCGTATATTGCAGCTTGATGCCGTCAGTAGGGCTATCCGGTGCTTGAAAACGGATTTTGCCATTCTCTACACTCGCACTTCCCACACCCGTTACGTTCTGTACGCTTTCTACAACCAGTTTATCGCCGTTCACATCCGAATCATTGCTCGCTGCATCAATCAGAATACTTTCACCAACGGCAACGGTCGCCGTATCTGCAAGCGTAAGTGGCGCTGCGTTTTTCATGGTTAAATCGACGGTAGCACTGGACGTTTCATTACTAGGATCAGTCACGGTTAAACGGAATGTCAGAACCTCACCCGCTTTTGCACCTTGAGGCACCGTAAAGCTTGTGCTAACACTGGTTGCATTGCCAAGAGAAACTGAAGTGCCAGCCAACTGCTCCCATTTATAACTCAACACATCACCATCAGCATCCGTACTATTTAACGCAGACAACGTGACTCGCTGCCCAACCGTCATGTCTTTATTATCAACATCAATCACGGCCACTGGCGCTTCGTTGCTGCCAAGCACTTCCACCTGCACATTCACGATTGAAGATGAGTACGCACCATCAACCGACAACAAACGATATTGGAAAGTGTCCAGACCAACGAAGTTAGCTTCAGGTTGGTACTGGTTGCCAGAGATGGTGCCGTGCTCAGGCTTCTGCACAATGTCCACATTGAACTGATACCCTACCGCCATGAAATCATTGTCCATCAGGTTCAGTTTGATTGGCGTATTTTTATTGGTTTGTAACGAATCAGATTTCGCTTCAACCAAGTTGCTCGCATCCACATTTAATAATGCTGCAAACGGAATATAAGAGAACCCGGCTTTTTCTAGACCAAACGTGCCAATCTCACTGTAATCACCAGTCCACATTACAGGTAGGGAGGCTTTTTCAGTTTTTAGCAAGCGGCCGAAGTCAAAGTTTGCATCAAATTGACCGCCTTCCAATTCAACGACCAATAAGTGCTGACCCGCACTCAATTGGCTTGATTGGGGGAATAAAATTCGAGATGACTTTTGGAAGTTACCTTGCTGTAAAAGCTCAGCGTTGTTTTGATTCAATATTAATCGATAGCCAATGTTTCCAGAAAATGGGAATCGCCAAACTCGATAAGTCATGTCACTTTGAGCGCTATCTCTTTGCGCATAAAGTTGAAGGCCATCAAGCTCTGTATCACTATTCAAGTCCAGTGACACCGCCAGAGTGTTACTCCCACTCGCGTACACATAACCTTGATGAAGAGAGTTCAGCCATGCTGATTTATTTGGTTCGTTTGTATGCTCAAGAGAAAAGCTACCACCGTTGGTGTTGCTGGCAATGTTGGAAATACGAACCCCAGTATCAAACCCTGTGATCGCTCTCAGACCCGGGGTCGATGTATCTGAAATGACATCGCCACCATTAGGATATAAATCGTCAGCGTCACTCCTACCATCATTTTCTAACTCATTCAGACCATCAGCCTGCATGATTTGAACCTGCATCGCGCCAACATCATTAAAGCGGTTCTGGACATTAACCGACGTCGCTAGAATACCTTCAGCCGCCAATGCTCGGTCGTAACCGCTAAAGGTGCGATTTTCCAAGTAAATACGTGGACCAAACTCTTTCAAGTACGGGTCGAGATACACCAGCTTGACATCGTCGTTGTTCACAGAAATAGGCGCTGGACTTTCATGAGTTACCGTTGGTACAACAAAACCAGCAGCGTGTTTGCTCCATGCACTCATGTTCACCGGAGTGTCACCAGCGTATGAATCTCCCGGTTTCTGCGCCCATGAACCGCCACCCATCACGCCCCAAGAGCCAATCGAGGCATCACTGTTCCTTGCGTACAAATCCGGTAAGCCAAGCATTAAGTGACCAAGCTCGTGTACGATCACGCCCAACGTCGCTTGATGATCAACTTGATAGTCAGCGAACACACAATAGTCTGTGATCTTTTTACCATCTAATGTGACATCATTGTGAGAGAATTTGTGCGGCCAAATCGCAGGACGGTTGAGAACCCCTGTTGAACGATCACCCCCCGCAAAAATAAACATGACAGAGAGTTCTGACGGTTCTACGGTACCATTTTGATTGCTGTCGTAGGCCGAAAGATTAAAGTATGGATCCAGTTTTTGATAAGCCTCGGTGAAAACCGCATTCAACTTGGCGGTGCATGTCTTATCAGTCGAACTAGAGTGACAGTTAGGGTGGCTTTGTGCCACAGTCACATCTATCACACCGTCATTGGCGGTGCCGTAACTCTCAAGTGCAGGAACAACTTTGAATTTACCTTGAGAGTTTTTATCAAAGTAATCCACAACGCTTTGACCATTGGTATTAAATACGCGTTGCTCAAAATCATGCACCATTGCTTGGTCATCAAACGAAACTTGCACAACCAATAGGGGCTGCTGCTTCACCGTTGAACTGCTCATCGTCTGGTAACCTTGCGCCGAACGCAGTAGGTTTTTTCGTGCCATCGGCTCAATGGTTTTTAGAGAAGATAATTGCGGTTTAACTTGTAAATCCGGGCGAAACTTCGCCGACTCAGGTGGCTCACTCGACTGCGTTTTCACCACACCTGTCGAGATCAATATTGGCGTGTCTGACTCGCGCTGAATCTGCGCGAAAAACCAAACGCCGTCTTCCTGAAGTAAGGCATTGCCCTGCTTATCTTCAAACCAGTGGAAATCTGCCGTTCCACGTAGAATTGCCTCACTGGAGCTACCATCGCTCAACGCAATAGTATGCCAAACCGGCGATGGCGGAGTAGTTGCCATGCTCTTCCCTGCAAGAAGCGCAGTTAGCATAGCCATGGCGAGTGTGTTGAATTTCAAAGTACGACTCCATCTTTTCGATTCGTTCATTCATACCAAGCACAACAAACACAAAGTAACCCTATGGGCATAGAGTAAGACTGAGTGACTATTGACGAAGGCTGGTATCAATTCGCTCAGATAACACGACGTAGTTTGGTGTCACACTACAAAAGCGTCGGATTCCAAAACGCTGTTATGAGCGTAGCTTCTGAGAATATAAATTGAGTGAATGAATAGTATCGAAACGAAAGGAAGAAGAAATGAACTTCTACGAATTTGTAGGTAAAACTGGGCAACATTCCACATATTCTATAAATGTACGAGCACTGCTATTAATCAATGCTCGTAATGGTCGCGCGGCCATTGTTTAACGCTATATTAACCTGTAAGAACGGCGTCTTCTGGGTATTTGACCAAGGTAGGTTCAGGACGTGCCAACATGTAGGCAAGCGTGAGCGGCCCAATACGACCAATGATCATCACCACGATCATAATGTATTTACCAGGTTCAGAAAGTTCCGCAGTCAAACCGGCGGTGAGCCCCACTGTGGCAAATGCGGAAATGGTTTCAAACATAACCTTATCAAAGCTGGCCTTCTCGGTAAGCATCAATAAAAACATTGCGCTTGTCAGGATGGCTCCGCTCACAACGATAATTGCCAATGACTTAGTCACAGTTTGCCAATTTATGGTTCGCTTAAACATAACCACATGTTTCTTTTGGCGTAAAAAGGTCCACGTAGCCATAAACGCAACAGCAAATGTGGAAACTTTAATACCGCCCCCCGTTGAGGTGGAACCCGCTCCAATTAACATCAGAACAATCATGACCAGTAAGGCTGGCTGGGTAAACAACGCCAAGTCAACACTATTAAACCCTGCCGTTCGAGCACTCGCAGATTGAAAGAATGCCGCCAACCATTGCCCTGTTGCAGGTAAAGACGCCATTGTGTTTGGGTTGCTTCGCTCAAGTAACCAAAACATCATCGTTCCGACTAAGAGCAATATCGGTGTCGCAATCAGCATGATTTTGGTGTGAAGATGCAAAAAGTGGAAACCTTTGCGCCAGTTTAGCCAGATGTCACCCACAACAGTAAAACCAAGCCCGCCAAAAATGAATAGCCCCGCCAGTGTAAAGATAACCAACGGATCATTCACAAAGCTCATCATACTGTCAGAAAACAGCGCGAACCCAGCGTTGTTAAATGCAGAAATTGCATGAAACAAGGCGTAAAACATACCAGTCTGCCAGCCCATTTCAGGGACCCAGCGGATAGAGAGAAAAATAAACCCGACCGTTTCTGCAACAAGCGCGAAAACAACAATCCGCTTTACTAGTCGGTTTAGATTGACTTGCCGATCTTGCCCTAATGCTTCTTTCGCCAGCGCTTGTTGACGCAAACTCAAACGCACGCCGAACATATAGAGTAAGACTGCCGACAACGTCATCTGCCCCAACCCACCGATTTGCATTAAAAACATCAGCAAGATTTTACCCGCAAGCGTAAAGTGTTGCCCAGTATCGACAACACCAAGCCCTGTCACACTAATAGCGGACGTTGCAGTAAACAAAGCATCCGTTATCGACAGGCCCGTAACAGAAAAAACTGGCAAGGTTAGCAATACCGCAGAAGGCAGTAAAACACCGAGAAAACTGAGCAATATAATACGCGGTTCGTTGCCCTTCGCTTTCTCTTGTTTACCATCTGGTGCGTAAAAAACACCTTTCTGATGAAAATACGTCATAGCGATTTTAATTTATTTGCGAGCGCATCTTGAGGGCCGACCACAATAATTAGGTCACCAATTTCTAGTGTGGTATTAAGGTCAGGTGCCTTGGTAATTTCTGGGCCCCGTTTAAACCCTAGCACTTGCACGCCATCGACTTTGCACAGAGCCAAATCACTTAGTGTCTTACCCATCCAACGAGAGCCAATCACAAACTCCGTCATAGCTAAGCCACTGCCTAATGGGTGGAACTCAAGAACCCGTTTATCGAGCATTTTACGCGCGACACGTATCCCCATGTCACGCTCAGGCATGATAATGTGGTCTGCGCCAATTTTTTGCAGAACACGAGCTTGGAAGCGGTCGTTGGCTTTAACCCATACTGACTTTACTCCCGCCTCTTTAGCAATCAATGTCGCAAGAATACTGGCATTGACATCCGCTCCGATGGCAATCATCACCATGTCGTAATCATCAAGTTTGAGCTCAGCAACCGTCTCTTCGTGAGTACAGTTAGCCACAACCGCCTGACTAACAAAACTGGCGGCTTCTTTAACTCTGTCTTCGTTGATGTCAACGGCTAAAACTTGAGCGCCTGAATCTTGTAACTCTTTACACACTGCCAAACCAAATCGGCCAAGACCAATAACGGCGAATTGCTTATCACCTGTTTTCATTTGTGCCCCATCTTATGCATTCATTAGCAAGCAAAAAAGTTTGCGCCCATTCCTTACCTTGTGCAAACCTGCGGACAGATAATTGACAAAAGCTTAACGCACCTTGATTCACTTTACGTGTTAAGCGTATGACACTGATTAACTTTTTTCCTCATTACCGAATAGAAACCGTCGCGATGGCTACATAATTGGATGCCTTAAAACGCAAAAAGCCGCAAGAATGCGGCTTTTAGATCATGGGATAAACTGGCTATTTTGATTCGCGCTTATCGTGCGGTTTACGTTTATTCTTAGGCACGTAATTTAAAATTGAAATTGGTACTGGCTTTCTTGGCGCAAAACCTTCAATTTCCACTCGCTCTAGCAAGTGCCCTAAACGACTTTCAATCATGCAGAGGTTCTTAAAGTCGTCTTTTGAAACCAGTGATATCGCCTCACCTTTCGCGCCAGCACGACCTGTACGACCAATACGATGTACATACTCATCCGCCGGGTAAGGTAAATCGTAGTTGATGACAACTGGCAGATTATCAATATCAATACCGCGCGCAGCAACGCCGGTTGCGACTAAGTACTGGATTTCACCCGCTTTAAACTTTTCTATTAATTCCTGGCGAACACGCTGATTACGGCCACTGTGGAATGCTTCTGCCACAATGCCACGTTTCTCAAGTTGGCTTACCAGTTTGGCTGCGCCGTGTTTAGTTTCAATAAATACCAGTACTTGCGACCAGTCATTTTCTTTAAGCAAGTGACTTAACAGCGACGACTTCATGTCTTTATCGACGGTCGTGATCCACTGTTTAATATTTGATTTTGAGGCACTGTGCTTTGCAATCGTGATCTCTTCAGGATCAATAATCGCATTTTTCGCCAAGTCACGAACAGGGTTAGATAACGTCGCTGAGAACAGCAAACTTTGCACATGTTCTGGCATACAGTCGACGATTTTGTCGATCGCATCGATGAATCCCATATCCAACATTTTGTCGGCTTCATCAAGCACTAGCATTTCCACTTCATCAAAGTGAATCGCGCGTTGACCGTACAGATCAATCAAGCGCCCAGGCGTGCTTACCACAATATCGACACCCTCGATCAAGGCTTGTTTTTGTGGTGCATAATCCACACCACCAAACATCGCCATTGAGCGTAATGGTAAGTTTTTACCATAAGCTTCAATACTTTGATGAACCTGAAGCGCAAGTTCGCGTGTTGGCGTTAGGATAATCGCACGAGCGCGTTTTTTACGTTGCGTTTCGCCTCGACTAAGCTTTTCTAAGATTGGCAGAACAAAACTGGCCGTTTTACCTGTGCCCGTTTGCGCTGCTGCAATTAAATTGCGGCCACGCAATACGATTGGAATGGCTTTTTGTTGGATAGAAGTGGGTTTTTCATAACCTAGCGCTTTTACTGCATCAGCAATCGATGCGCTTAAACCAAGTTTAGAAAATGGCATAGAAAGGTCTCAACAGAGGAAATGGGCGCGTAGTGTATCAGAATCCCCGTGAAGTAACAGAAGGATTCATGCGCGAAAAACTAGGAACATGATACAATCTTAGCCCAGGAAATTGGGCTGCAAACCTTTTTCTAATTTTTTCCTCACTTTGTAGGAAACATCATTAAGCGTGATTTTCCCCGTTTTGTGGCGGTCGATACCTGCATTCTGTCGATAGGCAATTGAGCCTTGTCTGAACAAAACGAAAGACGGCGGTTTACCAATCGCAGCAGGGTAGAGAATGGCCATGTAAGCATCTTCTAAGCTATTAATTTTATTTCGATAGGGCCAATAGTACGCTTTCACATAGTCAAGTTGTTCAAGCGCGCCCATTCTCGCAAGAGTCTTTGTGTTCACTCCTAATGACTCTGCGGTAGAGGGCATAAATTGAATTAACCCTGTAGCCCCGCTTCCGGAACCATTTTTGATGCTTGGACTGAAAGTTTCAGCAGTTTCAAATGCCATGCACGCCATAAGATGATTAGGATTGATCTTTAGCTCTTTACTAATACGGATGACTTTAGATTTGAACTCTGGAGAAACTTTACCTCCCCACGCTACCGCGTTCTCGGGATCTGCAATCGAAGAGACCGTTGATGCGTCATGTTCTTCGACAATTTTAGAAAGTAGAGGAAGCGTTTGGCGTAGTCGATGGCTCGAACTCACCAAGCGAATTGATTTGGTAAGAAACTTGTCTTTTTTTTGGTGTAGTTTTTGGAACTTTACTAACTTATACAGTTGCTTATAAACCGTTTTCACAACGAAGCCGGATGTAGGGAACACTCCCAGAATGTAATCCATTTCCTACAAATTTAATATAAATATCAGCAATAGGAATTCTAGATGTGATCAATGTCACCATAAGAATTCTCAAATTCGATACACACCGATGTAAGTGGTCAATGTGTCTCCAACACGCTAGAAGTAAAAGTAAAGAGGCATTAAAAAGGTCTTACCAATTTTTTGGTAAGACCTAGGTTTACTGATTCTCGGATAAGCGAATGTATATTCTTACAGTTCAGCTTCCCGAACCAGTTCTGCAAGCGTCGACAAACGCTGCTCACTTTGTTTTACGTAAGGATTATTCGTATCCCAAGCATATCCAGCCAAAATCGCACTAATCATCTGTTTAATACGTGGGTTCGGGTTTTGATAGAAAATCACATCTTGCAACATGCCGTTGTACCAGCCTTCCACATAAGTGCGGAATGTGTTCACTCCCACCATTAAGCGTTGCGAGTACTCTTCTTGCCAATCAACCTTTTCACCATTCAGCTGACGAACCACGCAGTCCGCTGCAAACTCTGCCGATTTCATGGCGATAGTGACACCCGATGAAAATACAGGATCAAGAAACTCACCTGCATTACCAAGCAACGCGTAGTGCTCTGTCGCTAAACGTTTGACGTTAGCAGAATAGCCACCCAACTCGCCTGCTGGATTCGGGTAATTCGCGTTTCGCAATAAAGCAGCCAAACCCGGCTCTTCATTGGCTAACTGCTGCAACGCTGCAATCTTATCTTCTGGGTATTGTTCGAAAAATTCTGGCTCACCCACCACACCAAACGAACAGGTACCATTAGAGAATGGGATTAGCCAATACCATACGTCGTGATTTTCAGGATGAACTGAAATTAAAATTTTGTTGCGATCGTATTCCGGCTCTTGGGGAGAGATATGATCTTCGATATGGGTAAAGATCGCTTTTCTAGGCGGAAGACAAGAAGGTTCTTCTAGCTCCAACAAGCGTGGCAAAACACGCCCAAAGCCACTTGCATCCAGCACAAAATCTGCTTCGATTTGATAAGCCTTCTTATTTGAGTCGAGCACTTCTAATCGAGACTTTTTCCCTTCAAACACTAGGTTGAGCAGCTCATGCTGATAACGAATCTCTACGCCTTGCTCTTCAGCGCTATCTGCCAATACTTTATCAAAGTTGGCACGTTGAACCTGAAACGTCGTGCCCGGTCCTGGTGTGTATTTGTTTGTAAAGTCGAACTGGGTGTATACGCCATTACGACGAAATGCAGCACCATCTTTATACTGGAAACCAAACTGCTTTACTGCATGAGTCATTCCTGCTTGTTCAACAACTTCCATACATGCAGGGAGTAGGCTTTCTCCTATGGAAAAACGTGGAAAAGTCGCTTTTTCTAAGACAACAACATCTATGCCACGCGATTTTAATAACGCAGAAACGGTTGAACCTGATGGCCCCGCTCCTACGACAACAACTTGCTTGAGCTCTGTTTTCATTCTGAATTTAGTTTGCTTGTAGTTTTAATAAGGTATGACCAAGGCCAATATTGTCGGTTCTTTCAACGACAGATAAACCTGCCGCTTCGACAATTTCTAAGAAATCATCACTGCGATAAAAGCGACTATTACCGTTAGCTAAACAGGTAAAATAAAGAGAAGTGGCATTAAGGCTATAGGAAGCTCCCGCGTATTTTTGAGCATCCCAAAACAGCTCCAATACGTAAATAGTATCTCCCTTCGTTAACTGGGCTTTAACTTTTTTAAGGATATTGAGGATCTCAATTGGGGAAAAGCAATCCAAGAACTGGCTCATCCACCAAACGTCAGCATGCTCCGGCAATGTTTGTGCTTTATCAAGCATGTTTGCAGGGTATGGACGTACACGCTCGACGAACTGGTTTTCTGAAACATTCTTCATCGCTACTTCTAATTGCTGTGGTAAATCAACAATCGTCACTTGAACGTCAGGGTCATGTTTACAACACTGAATCGCCCATTTTCCCGTATTTCCGCCAATATCCACAAGATGCTTTGGCTTGCTTGCAAATACTTCTTTAAGCAGAAGTGGGAACGAGCGATCCGAATAGAAATGATCGAACTTAAACCAGCTCTGTTTGGCTTGTTCTGGTAACGTCGATAGACCTTGATAAATGGTCTCCCAATTGCCCAACTCTTTCAAACCTGACGGTTTACCTTCTTGAATTGCTTCCGTCAAATGCATCATCGCGGCGTAACAAACATCTGCCGTAAAATCCATGTTTGCATTCGTCATACCATCATGAAGAAGGTAAAAACCAAGGTTTGCAAGCGAATAGTTAGGTCGTTCCCATAAAACAATATGCGCACTAATCGCCATATCCAACAGTACTTTAACACCATATTCTGATACTCCCGTTTTCTCGGCAATATCTGTGGCACTCATGCCTTGAGCGCCAGCGCTGTCTAAAGCGGCTAAAATACCTAAATCTCGAAGCGTTTTGGCGGTCTGGAACACGATTGGTGCAAAAGATAACTTCTGAGCTTCTGTCTTCGCTTCAAAAGCATTAAAAGGGTCATTATTTTGATTTAACACGGAAAAACCTAACTGCAATTAATAGTTTTATTGTTGAGATTGATTGCCCAACAATGCAATAGCTCGCTGAATATCAACATTCAAGTTGTTTACCCAACGATTGTAATTGCGGTGGATTTTGCCATCACTTGCTTTGAGATTTACTGAGTTGAGATAAATAATTGAGTAATATTTATTATTGTATGGGATTTTTACTTCTGCAGAGTGGTTACGAACGTGGATTTTTGCAATAAGAACACCAGGGCTTACTTCTTCGATCGTCCAGCCTCGGTTAGTTGCTGATTGCACTATGGCCATTTTTACTTGTTTATTTTGAAGATCATAAGCAACTGGAGTATCCTCCACATTCATTACAGGTTGTACTCGTCCACAACCAACAAGAAGCAAAGTTAATAATAACGAGACATACAGCTTAAAACGCGACATGATAATTTCCTTTTTATTGTGAATTTGGGTCAACCCCAATTTGTATCGAGCTGTAAAATAAACAATTTAACCCAATATGCCAAACTCGAAGATCAACATTTCGTTCAATATTGATGCGTGGACAGCGAATTCATTCGGTTTATCCGAATCCAATGAATGGAAACAATGGGCAACAGAGATAAAATGGCCAGAAGATGGCAAAATCAATGTTGCAAATATTCCTGCGATGATGCGCAGAAGAATGAGCCCACTCAGTAAACTGGCGGTACAAACTGCAATCGAAATGCTTAATCAACATCAAGTTGATTACCTTGTATTTTCAAGCCGTCATGGTGAACTGCATCGCAGCGTCGCACTAGTTGAAGATATAATTAATGGAGAAGAGGCGTCTCCGATGGCTTTTTCTCAATCGGTGCACAATACCGCCGCAGGGCTTGCCACTATCGCAACTAAACAACCCATTCCCCTAACTTCTATCGCTGCGGCAGAAAACACATTCCAAAGCGCAATATTAGAAGCATGGCTGTTTTTGTCCGACAATCCTGACAAAAAAGTACTGCTTGTTGATTTTGATGAGCCTATGCCTGACTCTTATTTAGAATATGAAAACCAACAATACCAAGGGTTTGGACTTGGCTTAATACTTTCTCATGGAGACAAGTTCGCGATACAAAGCTCCATAAACGCAGAACGTTCCGGTCATCCTCTTCCTCAAGGTTTAGTATTTTTGCAACAATACTTGTTAGATAAAAGCCAGTGGACTATTTTCGCTCCGCAACAAGCTTGGGAATGGCACAAAAAATGACTCGCTTAAATCAGTATTGGCGTGTGCTAGCAACAGGCTTTTGTTTTTCAGTATTTGGGTTAGGTGGTTTAGTACTGAGTTTCATTGTTATTCCGACCATTCGTATTTTTGTTTCAGACCAAACGGAACGCGAATATAAAGTTCAGGGTGCGATTCGATATTCATTCAACACATTTTGTAAATTGATGAAGCTAAGTGGCGCAATCGATTATCAAATTATTGGTGCCGATATTCTTCAACAAGATCGTAATTGTTTAATTGTTGCCAACCACCCTAGTTTAATCGATTACGTTCTCATTGCTTCACAATTAAATCGCTGCGACTGTTTAGTAAAATCGGCAATATGGTCGAATCCTTTTATGAAGCACATCGTAAAAGCAGCCGGATATATTCCCAATGAAGCACCGGATGATTTATTAGCACTTTGTGATGAACGATTTAACAAAGGCAACGTGTTGCTTATATTCCCTGAAGGAACAAGAACAACGCCAGGTGTAGAACCGAAATTACAACGTGGTGCAGCACAAATTGCGGTAAGAACAGAGCGAGATTTAAGGGTGGTCCATATTACGGTAACACCAAGTTTCCTCACAAAAGAGAAAAAATGGTATCAAGTACCGGCAACAAAGCCCTTTTTCAGGGTTGAAGTTAAGGATAAAGTTGAGATTACCCCCTTTATAAAGCAAACTACGTCGCCGACAATAGCGGCGCGACGCTTACAACAGCACCTAGCTGAAAACATTTTTCCAGAAAACTTTTATTAATAAGCAGGTCCCAGTGGAACAGTTACACAACGACATTAAGCAACTTATTATTGATGCTTTAAACCTTGAAGATTTAACCGTAGATGATATTGAAACGGATGCACCACTTTTTGGTGATGGACTTGGCTTAGATTCTATCGACGCGCTTGAGCTTGGACTCGCAATAAAAAAACAATACAACATCGTTATTGATGCCGACGACTCAAATACGCGCGAACACTTTGCGTCTGTAGCAAATCTAGCGAAATACGTTTCTTCTCAAACTAATGAATAAGTTGTAGGTATATTCATGACTGATGTAAATAAAGATCAAGTATTTGAACAAGTTAAAGATGCGCTTGTTGAGCTGTTCGAAATTGACGCAGCCGACATTCAATCAGATGCGCACTTATACCAAGATCTCGATCTTGATAGCATTGACGCCGTTGATTTGGTCGTACACCTACAGAATGTCACTGGCAAAAAAATCAAGCCAGCAGAGTTTAGTGCTGTAAGAACCGTTGACGATGTGGTTAACGCTGTCACTGAGTTATTGAAGGAAAGTTAATGCGCCAATTGCTGACTGGTCTGTCTGCAATTGTACTGTTTGCCTACCCCTTCGCCGTCTATTTCGGTATAGATAAATTTGGCTTGAACTTAGTTGGGGGCTTGTTAATTGCTGCGTTACTTTTGCGTGTTTTCGTCGCAAATAAGACCCCACTAAAAGAGTTTAAGTTCTTGGCGCTCGTTACGGGCGCTGTTGGCATTGTTCTCATTACGCTTGGCATGGTGTTTAAACAACATGGGTGGCTTCAGTTTTACCCTGTCGTTGTCAATGTATGTATGCTGTGTATATTTGGACTGAGCTTAAAACAGCCGCAATCGATCATAGAGAGGCTTGCTCGCTTGCAAGAACCCGACCTTCCGGCTAGTGGCGTTGCTTACACTCGCAAAGTGACGATGGTTTGGTGCGCCTTTTTTACGCTCAACGCTGCCGTTGCACTCTATACCTGTTTCCTACCAGTAAAAATATGGACGCTTTATAACGGCCTCATCAGCTACTTACTTGCTGGTGGCTTGTTCGCTGGAGAATGGATCGTGCGTCAATTTGTTCGAAAGGAACACTAATCGTATGAATACAACGTATTCGAGCTTTACCTCCCTAGCGACCTTGTTCATCGCAGAGAGGTCTGAGCAATCCCCAGTCTCTTACGATCGCGACACGGTTATCACGTGGGGTGATTTCCAGCAGCACGTCGCAACACTTGCTCAGCAGTTAGAAACCCAACCAACGCAAAACATTGCGTTGTGTTTTGGCGACAGCTACCTGTTTGCCGTTGGCTTTTTTGCTTGTTGTTATGCAGGAAAATCCATTGTATTACCTGGTAATTACCAACCAGAAGCACTCAAAGAGCTCAGTGAGCACTACGATTTGTTGCTGCATGATGCCGATGTCTCGGCTCCAGAACTCGTGAGCTCGCTTTTGATCGAAGCTCAATCATTGCTAGAAACCACCGTGATTAACGAGCCAGAGGCCAAACAACCTTATTTTTGGCGTGAATTAAACCTGGCGGAAATACCGGTAACGCTATTCACTTCGGGTTCAAGCGGCACACCAAAAGCCATTGCAAAAACGCTGAAACAGCTCGATATCGAAGTTTCTATTCTAGATAACCTATGGGGCGACACGGTTGCCAGCACACGCATTGAAAGCACCGTTTCTCATCAACACATTTACGGCTTGCTGTTCCGCGTATTGTGGCCTTTGTGCTCTGCACGTCCATTTTCAGCACACAACCTTGAGTTCCCAGAGCAAATTGTCCATCACGCTGATGCTGACACCACGCTAGTAAGCAGCCCTGCGTTACTAAAACGACTCAGTGAAGAGCACAATCCGGTTGCGATTCGGTGCGTATTTTCTTCTGGTGGTCCCTTGCCAAACCAAGCCGCGCAGCACAGCCAGTTGTTGTTTGGGTCACTTCCTATTGAAGTTTTTGGCAGCACAGAAACCGGCGGCATCGCTTACCGTCAGCAGCACGTAGCTAGCACTCCCTGGACGTTATTCCCTGGTGTTGAAGCCGAGCTTAACCATGAAAATTGTTTAAAGCTCCGCTCGCCACACATTGATGAAAACACTTGGTACCAAACTGCGGATGAATGCTATTTCCATGATAGTATTTCTTTTGAATTGCGTGGACGCACTGACCGAATCGTCAAAGTCGAAGAAAAGCGTATTTCCCTTGTCGAAGTGGAAAAACGTTTAGAGCAATTGCCGTGGGTTCAAGAAAGCGTGGTGATCCCAATGGAAGAATCTGGTCGCCTCACGTTAGTCTCAATCATCGTACTTAACGATAAAGGCGGTGATGTGCTTGATGAACTTGGTAAAGGCAAGTTTTGGCTTGAACTTCGCAAGGCACTGCGCAATTGGTTAGAACCGATCGCTATCCCGAGAAAATTCCGAGTGGTCGACGAAATTCCATTGAACAGCCAAGGCAAACGCCAAGTTGCTGAAATTGAAAAACTATTCCAATAAAGCTAGTAACATGGATAAAAGAAAACCAACTATTCAGAATATTGAAGTGAGTGACCATACCGCGGAGCTGTCGCTGCGAGTGGATGCTGACATCTTAGATTTCCAAGGTCATTTCAATCACTTCCCTCTTTTACCCGGCGTCACTCAAATTGATTGGGCGTTGTTCTACGCCGTTCAATATTTGAACACTCCCAAGGTATTTAAAGGAATGGAAGTCATCAAATTTCAAGAGCCGATTCTGCCAAACGCCGACGTTTGTCTCTCACTCTCTTGGGACAATGAGCGCGAGAAATTGACCTTTAAGTACACATCGAAAAACGGTGAAACCTTGGTGACTCACTCTTCAGGCAAAATGAAACTGGGTGAGTCACGTGAGTGATTATCGCCCCTGCTTTTTAATTCCTTGCTACAACCACGGCAGCACAATTGCAGACGTGGTGGCATCGTTATCCTCTTTCGCTTTGCCAGTGCTGGTCGTGGACGACGGCAGCAATGAAGACACCAAACAAGCGCTTTCTGCTTTGAGTGAACAAGGGCTGATAAAACTGATTAGTTTGAGTGAAAACCAAGGCAAAGGTGGCGCGGTGATGGCAGGCCTACATCAAGCTCACCAACTTGGTTTTACGCACACCATTCAAATCGACGCAGACGGTCAACACGACCTAGAAGCATTGCCGAAATTGCTCAGCGCCAGCGAAACAAAACCAGATAACCTGATTTCGGGCCAACCGATATACGACGAGAGCGTACCTAAATCCCGTTTGTATGGTCGCTATGCTACGCACGTGTGGGTGTGGATAGAAACCTTGTCACTGTCTATCAAAGACAGCATGTGCGGTTTTCGCGCCTACCCAGTGGCGAAAACGGTCGCCGTGTTGAACAAGTACAGTATCGGCAAACGCATGGATTTTGATATCGAAATTCTAGTGCGAATGTACTGGGAAGGCGTCGACATTGATTTTGTTCCAACGCGCGTGATCTACCCTGAAGGTGGCATTTCCCACTTCGACGCATTGTGGGATAACGTCAAGATAAGCTGGATGCACACTCGCCTATTTTTTGGCATGTTGCCGCGCATTCCTTCGCTACTCGCCAGAAAGCGCCAAAACACAGATGACAGTAATGCCCACTGGTCGAAACGAAAAGAACAAGGCACGATTTTAGGCATCAAAACCTTACTCGCGGTTTACCGCTTGTTCGGCAGAAAAGCGTTTGACCTGATTTTAAAATTAGTCATGCGCTACTACCACTTCACGGGTAAATCTGCCCGTGAAGCGTCTGAGATTTACCTGCAAAACTTGCAGTACTACGCAACGCAGCAGAGCATCGCACTACCAAAACAGTTGGACAGCTATCATCATCTGCTTTCTTTTGGGCGAACCATGCTCGACAAACTGGCAGCATGGCAAGGTGACTTTAACGTCGATAACCTAACCATTCACGGCCAGCATCATTTCGAAGAGATGGCGCAGAAAAAACAAGGCGTGCTCATTTTAGGCTCGCACCTTGGCAATATCGAACTCTGCCGTGCGCTTGGTCGTCGACACTCTCATGTCAAAATCAATGCCTTGGTATTTACCCAACACGCTGAACAATTTAATGCGGTAATGAAGGCGGTAAACCCAAATTCGGAACTGAATCTGATTCAAGTCAGCTCAATGGGACCAGACACCGCGATTCTGCTTCAACAAAAAATCGAGCAAGGCGAATGGGTGGTGATCGTTGGCGATCGCACTTCCACCAGCAAAGAAAATCGTGTCGTTTGGGCAGATTTTCTTGGTAAACCTGCACCATTCCCGCAAGGCCCATTCATGCTAGCCTCGGTATTAAAAGCGCCGGTTTACTTACTCTTCGGCCTACGCGACGATGAAGCGAACACTCCGCATTTTAATGTGTACTTTGAACACTTTAGTGACCAAGTCACGCTACCACGCAAGGAGCGTCAGCAGGCACTAGAACGCGTTGTTCAACAGTACGCACAAAGATTAGAACACCACACAC
This sequence comes from Vibrio sp. Vb2131, assembly GCF_033338535.1. Lineage (NCBI taxonomy): Bacteria > Pseudomonadati > Pseudomonadota > Gammaproteobacteria > Vibrionales > Vibrionaceae > Vibrio > Vibrio sp. Vb2131. The sequence continues at coordinate 97,167 of NZ_JAWOSW010000014.1, read as the reverse complement.
TGCAAGCGCCGTTACAGTGGTACAACTTTTTTAACTTCTGGACTTTAAGTAATCAGCCACATGACAAACAACAATAATCACAACATCACTTTTGGTGCCCAATCTTTAACCATCGAAGATGTCGTTGCCATTGCTCAAGGTGCAAAGGCACACATGAACACCTCGCCAGAATTTACCGCGAAAATTGATCGTGGCGTGGCGTTTCTGGAACGATTACTGAAGGAAGAAGGTGTTATTTACGGCGTGACCACGGGTTACGGCGATTCATGTACTGTGGCGATTCCACCCGCTCTTGTGGATGAACTTCCGTTGCACCTTACACGCTTCCATGGTTGTGGCTTAGGTCAAATCCTTTCTCATGAGCAAGCTCGTGCGGTGCTGGCAACACGTTTATGTTCATTGTCGCAAGGCGTATCTGGCGTGTCTCACGATCTGTTAAACCAAATCGTTACGCTTATCAACCACGACATTGCGCCGCGTATTCCACAAGAGGGCTCGGTGGGCGCAAGTGGCGATTTAACGCCTCTGTCTTACCTAGCGGCGACCTTAATTGGCGAACGTGAAGTGCTTTACAAAGGTGATGTGCGACCAACACAAGAAGTGTTTGCAGAGCTGGGCATTGAGCCAATTCGCCTAAAACCAAAAGAAGGTTTGGCGTTAATGAACGGTACATCCGTGATGACTGCCCTCGCCTGTCTTGCCTACAAACGCGCAGAATACCTAGCGCAGCTTTGCACCAAGATTACGGCAATGGTCTCTGTGGGTATGCAAGGTAACGATTTCCACTTTGATGAAGCGTTGTTTGCGGTAAAACCTCACCCTGGTCAACAGCAAGTTGCGGCTTGGCTGCGTGATGATCTCAATGCTGAACGTCCGCCACGCAATAGCGACCGACTGCAAGATCGTTACTCGCTGCGTTGTGCGCCACACGTGATTGGCATGGTGCAAGACTCACTGCCTTGGCTACGTCAATTGATTGAGAATGAACTAAATAGTGCCAACGACAATCCAATCATCGATGGCGACAATGAGCGCGTTCTGCACGGCGGTCACTTCTACGGTGGTCATATCGCAATGGCGATGGATACGTTGAAAGTGAACATTGCCAACTTAGCTGATTTGCTGGACCGTCAGATGGCGCAACTGATGGATTACAAGTTCAATAACGGCCTGCCGTTTAACTTAACCGGTGCAGAAGGCGAGCGTAAACCGATCAACCACGGCTTTAAAGCGGTTCAGATTGGTATCTCAGCTTGGACGGCAGAGGCGTTGAAAAACACCATGCCAGCAAGCGTTTTTTCTCGCTCAACCGAATGTCACAACCAAGACAAAGTGAGCATGGGCACCATTGCGGCTCGTGATTGCTTACGCGTACTTGAGTTAACAGAGCAAGTTGCTGCGGCTTCACTCCTAGCAAGCGTTCAATCGGTTGAGATTCGTCGCCGTCATAACGAATTGGACGAACACCACATGAGTCAGAGTTTGCGAGTAATTCGTGACGCCGTACTGAGCGAGTTTGAATTTGTGATTGAAGATCGCCCATTGGAACAAGATTTGCGCCATTTCATTGAACGCATTCAGCAACGTCATTGGCCACTCTACGCGGAGGTATAATGCAAGAGCAGGTTCTCTACCCATTAGAAGCGGAGGTGACTATGGTCACCTCTTTTCAAGATGCTGACCCAATGGGCGTGATTTATCACGGCAACTTCTTTCGATATTTTGAAGAAGCGCGTCGTGTGCTGATGGAGAAGATCCAATACAGCTATCGCGATATGCAAGACTCTGGGTACATGTGGCCGATCATCGACACGCGCGTTAAATACGTGAAGGCGGTTCCGTTTAATCACACCATTCGTATTACCGCGCAACTCACTGAGTGGGAAAACCGCTTACGTGTGGATTACGTGATTTACGACGCCGAAACGAATCAACGTATGTGCAAAGCGCATACAACGCAAGTCGCCGTATCCATTGAAAAGCAAGAGATGTGCTTTGTTTCTCCAGCAATCTTTTTAGATAAAGTAGAGAAATGGCACAACCATGGGAGTCTGGACTAATGCAAAAGTGGTTACTCTCTTTTTTGTTGATATTTTCTGTTCCAGCACTGGCCACACCGACAGCAAACGTAACGGATTTGGCATCGCTTCAACAGCAGTTGTCTCAGCATGAAATCGTACGCGGAGATTTTACGCAGCAGCGTCATCTGGAAATGTTTAGTCAACCTTTAACCTCTAAAGGTCAGTTCACACTGAGCAAAACACATGGCTTGTTGTGGCAACAAACTGAACCTTTCGCAGTCAATTTGGTATTGACGGAAAACAAACTTCGTCAGACTTTTGCCGACCAAGCTCCGAAAACGATTTCTGCTGAAGAAAACCCAATGGCGTTCTACTTTAGCCATGTGTTTTTATCCGTGTTCCACGGGGATACTTCTGCACTGCAAGAACAATTCACACTCGATTTTTCAGTTGAGAACAATCAATGGCAGCTCGTTTTAGTGCCAAAACAGTCGCCATTAAATGCGGTGTTTCAATCCATCACTCTTTCCGGTAAAACGCACATTGATCGCCTAACCCTACAAGAGCTGCGTGGCGATAAGACCGAAATCACGTTTACGAACCAGACCTCTCTACCTCAGGAACTCACGGATGCCGAAGACGCTCAATTCCGTTTCTAAACTCAGTCTCGGCACTCACACCTTTGCTCTGGTTTGGCTCAATCTCGTTGTTTTAGCGGGCGCGTTGCTACTCAAACAATGGGTTTGGAGTGCAGAATCTCCGATTGAGACCAACATTTTAAAACTGTTGCCGAAGAACCAACAAAACCCGGTGGCTGAGCAAGCCTTTGAGTCGGTCTCGGCAAGTATGAGCGACAAAGTCATTTTCGTGATCACAGCGCCGGACAAAAATGCCCTTTTTGCAGCGGCCGCTGAATTTGATAGAGGGTTACGCCAAAGTAATCATTTTCGCGATGTGGTGGGAAAAATCTCACCTCAAGAACAGCAAGCTTGGGCGAGTTACTACTTTAAGCACCGCTTCCAATTGCTGACGCCTCAACAACGAGAGCGTTTAAGCCAAAATCCAGAACAGCAAGTGCAGCATGTGATTCAGTCGCTGTACAACCCGTTTTCTGGAGTGACTGGGCAAGAGTTACAAAATGATCCTTTCTTGCTATTTCGTGATTATTTAAGCCAAGTTACCCAGCAATCGTCCTCTTTCCGATTGGATAACGGCTATCTGTCCGTCGAAAAAGACGGTGCTCAATACTTGCTTATTACTGCTGAGCTAAAAGACTCGCCTTATAGCCTAACTGGGCAGCTTGCCGTCCCTGACATTCAAGCGCTAGAGCAAAGCGTCGCGCAGAAATATGGCGCTAAAGTGGCACATACTGGCGTTCTATTTTACGCCGACTTTGGTACGCAAAGTGCCAAATCGGAGATCAGTACCATCGGTGTGTTCTCTCTGCTCGGTATCATTGCATTGCTCGTGTTGGTCTTTCGTAGTGTGATGCCACTGTCTCTGGCACTGCTTTCCATCACCATTGGTTTGCTCGTTGCGCTGTCCGTTACGACGTGGATTTTTGGAAAAGTCCATCTGTTCAGCTTAGTGTTTGGCGCAAGTTTAATCGGTGTGTCTATCGACTACGCATTCCACTACCTAACGGAACGTCTTGCGGCGGGAAATGAATGGGATAGCGAGCAAGGGTTAAAGCATATTTTCATCGCTATCACACTGGGCTTAATCACCAGTTTGATCGGCTATTTGGGCATGTTAGTGGCACCGTTTCCTGGTTTGCAGCAGCTTGCGCTGTTTTCATCCATTGGTCTGATTGCCGCTTACATCACAGTGGTGGCTTGGTATCCGATACTGGCTCGTAACCCATCGCGCTCCATTTCGAATTTACCGGGACAATCACTGTTGGCGAAATGGTTAACGCTTTGGAATCAACCTCGAATTAAAGTCGGATTACCGATGTTATGTGTGGTTGCGAGTGGCTTTTTCTTGCTGCAATTGAACTACGATGACGACATTCGTCTGCTGCAAACGATGCCGAACGATCTCAAGCAGCAAGAAACCTTGATTACGACGCTCAGTGGCATGCAATCTTCGCAGCAAATGTTGGTCGTTACCGCCGACGATGACGAAAACCTAATGAAAAAACTGGAGTCTTTGACGCCAACATTAGAAGCGTGGAAAGCGGACAGCACCATCGAAAGCTACCAGAGTCTGAGCCGCTACTTGAGCTCAGTTGAACGTCAGCAACACGACTATCAATTGATTCACGACCTTTACGCGACACAATCCAGCCCACTTGCATCCGGACTGGGCTTAAATAAAAAGCCGAAAATGGACGCCGACTTTATCCCTGTCACGGTTGATCAGTACTTGCAAAACCCAGTATCAGCGCCTGTGCGTTTTCTCCATTTGGGTAAAATTAAAGGAAAATCGGCAACGGTAGTGGTGTTAAACCAATTGCAAGACTCCGCCGTTGTTAAGTCTTTTGCCAAATCGCAGCCTGACGTTGTCTACCTAAACAAAGCAGAAGAAATTTCCGCCCTATTTGGTGAATACCGAATCAAAATCATGGAGCTGTTGGCAGCCGCCAGTGCTGTGATCTTTCTGGTATTAATCAAGCGGTACGGTCTGCAACACAGTTGGCGAGTTTTACTGCCATCATTGATTGCTTGCGCCTGCGGTCTGGCAACGGCTGTCGCGATGGGGACAACATTAAACCTGTTCAACTTGCTTGGCTTGGTGCTCATTCTTGGTATCGGGATCGATTACACTCTGTTCTTTGCCGAGAAAGCGCGCAGCGTGAGCACACTATTGGCGATCACCCTTTCGGCAATCACCACTGTGTTGTCATTTGGGTTGCTGTCACTAAGCCAAACTCACGCGATTCACAGTTTTGGCATTACGGTGTTAAGTGGTATTTTTGTCGCTTGGCTGCTCTCTCCGATTGCAATTAAAACAGAGGAAACGACGTCATGATTTTCAATCACGCCTTTCGCTGCGCGACGTTATTCGCACTGAGCCTGTTTTTAAGTGCATGCAGCTTGGTCCCTCACCAATCGACGCCTCAGGTCGACATTGACGAGCACACCCAAGTTAGCTTACCCACTCCCGCAAGCTTGGGCTATCAGTTGTCTGCCAGTCAGTTAATTACGGCTTCTTGGGCAATAGATGGTAAAACCACATCTGAGCAACTTCCGGTACAACTGCAAGTGACCAACAACGAAGTGGTGCTGGCAGGCTTCTCATCCTGGGGGACAAGAGTACTCTCACTGTCTTACGATGGAGAACAAATTCAAACCGAAGTGCTCAACGGTTTACAAGGTTCGCTACCGCAGCCAGAACAGGTATTATTTAACCTGATGATCACGCTCTGGCCGAGTTCCGCTTGGGAAGGATCGTTAAATGAGGTAAGGTGGCGAATTATTGATAAAAATAATTCTCGCGCCATCTTTGATAGCGACGGTGAAAAGATCATTGAGATTCAATACAGCTCTTCTAACAAGTTAGAGGGTAAGATTGATTTTCATCACCTCAAACATCAGTTTTCAATTTCTATTCAAACACTGCAACATCAGATTAATTAAGAACAATTTAGAATAACAATATGCCTATTCGCTCTTCTCAACCTTTGTATATTCAGGCCTGTGGCTTTCACTCTGCCATGGGACAAGATGATGCGCTCATCCACCAGTGTTTATCGGGAGCGAAGCCATCCAACATGGTGGTTGACCGAGATATTTTAAATTCAGGCCGCCAAACAGTAATCGGTCGAATTGCACAGACGTTACCGCAATTACCGACCGCACTCAGCCAGTTTGATACGAGAAACAACCGCCTCGCACTTTCGGCTTTGCAGCAAATCGAAGGCGACGTGCGTGACGCCATGGCTAAATATGGTCGTGACCGTATCGCAGTCGTGATCGGCACCAGCACATCTGGCATTTCAGATGGCGAAATCGCATTTGGTGAAAAGCTGGCAAAAGGTAATTTTCCTGCCGACTACCATTACACCGAACAAGAGCTTGGCAACTGCAGCGATTTTATTGCCGCCTACTTTGATTTGAGCGGCCCACATTACTCAGTTTCAACCGCCTGTTCTTCTAGTGGCCGTGTCTTTTTAACCGCGCAACGCATGATTCGCTCTGGCATTGTTGATGCGGTTATTGTGGGTGGTGTGGATACCATTTGTCGCCTCACACTAAACGGCTTTAACGGTTTAGAAGCTCTATCCGATAGCCTTTGTAAGCCGTTTGATCAACATCGCAACGGCATCAATATCGGCGAAGCCGCAGCATTAATGTTGCTAAGCAAAACACCTGCGCCCGTTGCTCTTCTCGGAGCTGGCGACAGCTCAGACGCACACCATATTTCCGCACCACATCCAGAAGGGTTAGGCGCAGAAGAAGCGATGAAAAAAGCGTTGGCCAATGCAGGACTTACAGCGCAAGACATTGGTTACATCAACGCGCATGGCACAGCAACGCCGTTAAACGATGCGATGGAAAGCAAAGCCATTCATCGCTGCTTTGGTGACTCCGTTCCCGTAAGCTCGACAAAGCCACTTACCGGACACACATTAGGCGCAGCAAGTGCAACGGAAGCCGCGATCGCTTGGCATATTCTCAAGTACAACCTTGATTTGCCAATACAACACTGCGAAACCAAAGCAGACGATATCCATATATCGTTAGTTGAGACGCCAACCAAACTGGGTAACAAAGCGATTCTCAGCAACTCTTTTGCTTTTGGTGGCAATAATATTAGTCTTATTTTTGGTTACGCTCATGACTAAACTTCCTCCCATCGAACAACTTTTGCCACACGACAAACCAATGATCTTGGTTGATCGTGCTTTGGATGTTCAACAAGATACGATTCACTGTCAGGTTGATATCGCAGAACACAATCCGTTCTTCGACTCGGCCTCTCAAACTGTGCCAGCTTACGTTGGCATTGAGTTTATGGCGCAATCTGTCGCGGCGTGGTCTGGTTACCACGCATTAATGAAAGAACAAGCGCCACCGATTGGCTTTTTGCTTGGTAGCCGTCGATACACGTCTGAATGCGATACGTTTTCTCGCGGACAGGTGCTCGATGTGTATGCTGAAAAAGTTATGGAAGATAACGGTATGGCGGTTTTTTCAGCCCGTATTGAGCTACAAGGAACTGTTGTAGCGACTTGCCAATTGAACGTTTACGTTCCATCAGAAGAAAAATTACAAGAAATGAAAATCAGGAGTCAACAATGACCCGACAAGTCCTCGTTACAGGTGCCAGCAAAGGCATCGGCAAAGCCATTGCCGTTCAATTAGCCAAAGATGGTTTCCAAGTCATTGTCCATTACATGGGCGATCAACAAGGCGCGCAAGACACCCTAAACACCATCGAACAGCATGGTGGTAGCGGTCGTCTTATCCAATTCGACATCAGTGACCGTGCAGATTGTCGTGAGAAGCTAGAAGCCGATATCGCCGAACACGGCGCTTACTATGGCGTCGTAAACAACGCTGGCATCACAAAAGATACCGCTTTCCCTGCGATGACCGAAGAAGAATGGGATGGTGTGATTCATACCAACTTAGATAGCTTCTACAACGTTCTTCACCCTTGTGTTATGCCAATGGTGCAAAAGCGCAAAGGCGGCCGAATTGTTACGCTTGCATCAGTCTCTGGCCTAATGGGGAATCGTGGTCAAACTAACTACAGCGCAGCGAAAGCGGGCGTAATTGGTGCAACAAAATCACTCGCGCTTGAACTGGCAAAACGCAAAATCACCGTCAACTGCGTTGCTCCAGGGCTTATCGACACAGGCATGGTAGACGAACACGTGAAAGAACACGCGATGCCGCAAATTCCTCTGCGCCGCATGGGAGAGCCAGAAGAAGTTGCTGGTTTAGTCAGTTACCTTATGTCTGACATCGCAGGCTATGTAACTCGCCAAGTCATTTCGGTAAACGGGGGCCTAGTATGAGCCGTCGAGTTGTTGTAACCGGAATGTCAGGCGTGACTGCGTTTGGTAACGATTGGCAATCTGTCGAACCAAAACTGCGTGACTGCCAGAACGCGACGCAATACATGCCTTCTTACGAACAGTATGAAGGTTTGAATACCAAGCTCGCGGCACCCATTTTAGATTTTGAACTGCCAAAGCACTACAAGCGCAAACAAGTACGCGGCATGGGGCGTGTTTCCAAATTAGCGACCGTCGCAACAGAAAACGCACTGAGCCAAGCAGGTTTGATTGGTAACGGCGTACTCACCAATGGTCAAACGGGTATCGCATACGGCTCATCAACAGGCAGTACTGACGCAATCGGCGCATTTGGTGTCATGCTGAATGAGAAAACCACTAAAGCGATCACCGCAACGACTTACGTGCAGATGATGCCGCATACTACGGCAGTGAACGTTGGTCTATTTTTCGGTTTGAAAGGCCGAGTGATCCCAACCAGCAGTGCATGTACTTCTGGCAGCCAAGCAATCGGCTATGCCTACGAAGCGATCAAACACGGCTACCAAACGGTGATGGTTGCTGGTGGCGCTGAAGAATTGTGCCCAACGGAATCTGCTGTCTTCGATACCCTTTTTGCCACCAGTCTGAAGAATGAAGACCCGAAAAGCACACCAAGACCTTATGACTCCGATCGCGATGGTTTGGTGATTGGTGAAGGTGCGGGAACACTGGTTCTGGAAGAGTACGAACACGCCGTCGCTCGTGGCGCGAAAATCTATGCAGAAATCATCGGTTTTGCCAGCAACTGTGATGCCGCACACGTCACTCAACCACAGATGGAAACCATGCAAATCTGTATGGAAATGGCTTTGCAAAACGCGGGCATTCCTTCTGAGAAGATCGACTATGTATCTGCTCACGGCACTGCCACCGACCGCGGCGATATTGCGGAAAGCAACGCAACAGCGAATGCTCTGGGCAAAGTGCCAATCAGTTCACTCAAGAGCTACTTTGGCCACACACTAGGCGCCTGTGGCGCGATTGAAGCGTGGCTAGGTTTAGAAATGATGCACACAGGTTGGTTTAACCCAACGCTCAACCTAGAAAACCTCGACGAGCAATGTGGCGATTTAGACTACATCGCTGGACAAGGTCGAGAGCTGGACGTGAAATATTTGATGAGTAACAACTTCGCCTTTGGCGGCATCAACACCTCCATCATCTTTAAAAAGATGTAATTCCCTTAATAAATGCAAAAGCGCTGGTTAACCAGCGCTTTTTTGTTGGTGGCTATCCAGATTGCTAGAAATTGCAATGGCTAGAATGCCATTCAAAAGTTGTAGATAGAGTGGCAATTACAGCCAAAAACCTAAAAACGACAAAGCCCCGACAACTCAAAGAGTTATCGAGGCTTTTGAATAAATGGCACGCCCTATTGGATTCGAACCAATGACCACATCCTTAGAAGGGACGTGCTCTATCCAGCTGAGCTAAGGGCGCGCTACAGGGACAGGATTATACGAGTTCAAACGGGTAAATCAACGGGTTTTCATAACATTCTGATCTGAATGCCTAAAAAAAGTCCATTAAAACGCTTAATGTTCAAAAACACCACAAAGCAAACGTTTGCGTATGGATGTTAATAAGAAATTCTGCGACAATGCGCCGCAGATAATCTGCCTTCTTAATTTATAAGGAAAGTCATGACTGCTCAAAATATAGACGGAACTCTCATTTCCCAAACTGTTCGATCCGAAGTGGCTGCACGTGTTAAAGCACGTGTTGAAGCTGGGCTACGTGCTCCTGGTTTAGCAGTGGTTCTAGTTGGTGAAGATCCTGCTTCTCAGGTTTATGTCGGTAGCAAACGCCGCGCATGTGAAGAAGTTGGGTTTGTTTCTAAGTCTTTTGACCTTCCTGCGTCTAGCTCAGAAGAAGAGTTACTAGCTCTGATTGATGAATTAAACAACGATGATGAAATTGACGGCATTCTAGTGCAATTACCCCTTCCTGCGGGCATAGACACAACACATGTTTTAGAGCGCATTCACCCAGAGAAGGACGTGGATGGCTTCCATCCTTACAACGTTGGTCGTCTTGCGCAGCGTATTCCAAAGCTTCGCTCTTGCACGCCAAAGGGCATAATTACCCTACTCGACCGTTACAACATTGAGCTACGTGGTAAACATGCGGTTGTGGTTGGCGCATCAAACATTGTTGGTCGTCCAATGACACTTGAGCTGCTGCTTGCGGGCTGCACAACAACAACATGTCACCGTTTTACCAAAGACCTAGAGAGTCATGTGCGTCAAGCTGACGTTGTCGTGGTTGCGGTTGGTAAGCCTAACTTCATCCCTGGTGAATGGATTAAAAAAGGCGCAGTGGTGGTCGATGTCGGTATTAACCGTCTTGATTCAGGCAAACTAGTTGGCGACGTGGAATACGACAAAGCACGTGAAAGTGCGAGCTTTATTACTCCTGTTCCTGGTGGCGTTGGCCCAATGACCGTCGCAAGTTTAATTGAGAACACGATGCTCGCTTGCGAACAGTTCCACACAGACAAATAACGTAAAACTTCAGATACGAAAAAGGCTCCGCAAGGAGCCTTTTTGCTAATTGTTGATATCTATTTCAATTACAGACTTAAAATCACGCCCGCAATAGAAGCGCTCATTAAGTTCGCCATGACACCAGCGATAATCGCACGGAAACCATGCTTAGAAACAAATGCACGCTTTTCTGGTACCAAAGAGCCCAACCCACCAATCAGCATCGCCATGCTTGAGATGTTTGCAAAGCCACACAAAGCAAACGTCACGATTGCTTGTGAGTGTTCACTAAGTTGAGACTTCACTTCTGCAAGCTGGATGAAAGCGACGAACTCATTCACCACAATCTTGTTACCAATCAGCGATCCTGCTGTGGTTGCTTCTTGCCATGGTATACCCAACAACCAAGCGACTGGCGCAAACACAAAACCTAGGATTAGCTCAAAACTTAAGGGGGTCCCAATAAGATCACCTATCCAGCCTAACATGCCGTTTAGCATTGCAATGACACTAATAAACGCCAGTAACGTACCACCGACCGATACAGCAATGCGTACACCCGCCATGGCACCATCGGCTAATGCTTCTACTACGTTGGTTGCACGTGGAATTTCAACTTGGCTAATGTCGATATCTGCTGCTTTATCCGTATCTTCTGGCATTAAAATTTTTGCCATCAACAAGCCGGCAGGTGCCGACATAAATGCAGCAGCAATAAGATAGTTGAGGTCGACACCCAGTGATGCGTAACCGACCAACGTTCCGCCAGCAACTGACGCTAAACCACCTGTCATAACTGCAAAGAACTGCGAGTCAGTCATGTGTTTTAGGTAAGGCTTTACCATCAATGGTGCTTCAATGGTACCGACAAAAATGTTTGCTGTTGCAGACAAAGACTCCGCACGACCGATACCCAGCAGCTTTTGAATACCTCCACCGATAAAGTTAATGATTTTTGGCATCACACCAATGTGATAAAGACCTGAGATAAGAGAGGAGAAGAAAACGATGATACCCAGAACATTGATCGCAAAGGTGAAGCCCCCTGTCGCCAAATTACCGAATAAAAACGCAATGCCCTCTTGACCATAGTTGATCAAATTCGACACAACACTGCTCACTGAATTCAGCGCATCTCTTCCTGCTGGTACATATAAAACCAACAACGCAAACAGTACCTGCAAAGCAAACGCAAACGACACCGTTCTCAGCTTTATATTTTTTCTATTTGTAGAAAGTAGCCATGCTAGGAATAGTATGGCTACGATACCAATAATTGAGTTCATAAAATGAATCCGACGGAAGGGGGATATGGAAGGCACCGGATTGTATAGCGGACTCAAAATGCTGCAAGTTGAGGATGTTAACAGTGTGAAAAGTTTAAGCGACCAATAACTGACCAATAAAATAACCACTTGAATTTATTGAAGATAAACGTTTGCTTATTTTAATTATTTCCATATGGAAAATATGTTTCTGGTTCAGGAAAAATTTTTGTGAAGTGAATCACTTTATGTGTCGTTCTACAACGTCATTGATCCTGTTACTTAGGAATAGAGATGTAAGGCGCCAAACGTTGGTCCCAATGACAAGGGTTGCCGATCTTCTGTTTGATAAAGTTAATCACCGCGGATATTTTTTTTGGCATATGCTGGCGGCTTGGGTATACCGCATAAAACGGCATCGACTGGCTGGCTTTCCAGTCAGGTAACAGCTGTATTAACTTACCCGTTCTAAACTCATCCCCCAGCAAGTAAGTGGCAAGGTAGGCAATACCCCAACCTGCAATAGCCGCATCCCGAACGGCTTCTGCCAGATCCACTGAATAGTTACCCGAAACTTTTACGTTCAATTCTTGCTGATCTTTGGTAAACGCCCACCCCGTATAGTCACGCTCCCAGCTTCTGTATATGAGGCAGTTGTGAGCAGATAGGTCATCCGGTTCTGTTGGCGTGTCATGTTTCAATAAGTAATCTGGCGATGCCGCAACAACAAACTGGCAATCCGTCAAACGCTGCGCAATGTAACCTTCAGGCAAATGCTCGTTGTTGGTTACCCATAAATCGAGCCCTTCGGCTAACATATCGACCTTATAGTCAAACAGATGTACTTCCACTTGAAGTTGAGGATACAGTTCGCGTAACTCTTGAATCGCTGGAATAATGTGTAAGGTACCAAATGATTGTGACAACCCAAGACGTACCAAACCTGCTACTTCATCCCGCTGGGTTTCCATCTCTAATGTGGCGCTGCTCACCGCTTGTACCACTTGCTCACAGTGATGAAAAAAGGTTTTCCCTGCCTCAGTCGGCGTAAAGCTTCGCGTAGTGCGTTGAACAAGCTTGATACCAAGAGACGCTTCTAACTGACTCAACTGTTTACTCACATGAGACACCGACACGCCTAAGCTCTTTGCAGCAGCTGTGAAGCTTTTATGTTTAAGAAGAGCGGAGAAAATCACCATTTGTGCGGCACGTTCAGATAACACGCTTTACCTCGATTTGGTTATAGAAAAAACAAAGGGCTCCGAAGAGCCCTTGTATTGAAGACTGGATGCCGAATTGTTTGTGGCAGATCAGTATTTAATGCGGTCAGCCAAGTGGCTCACAGCAAGTGCGAAGTAGTAAGAGCGGTTCCACTTCATCAATACGTTGTAGTTATTGTAAACCAGATACGTACGACCATTCTCGTCGTCCGGCATGATCAACCATGCTTTGATGTCTTCATCCAGTTTTGGCAACGGGCTACCGTCATATTTTGTGATACCTAATTGGCTCCACTCTTGAAGGTATTTGCCTTTTTCAGCCGTGCGCCCTTCCAGGCTGCGATCAATATTTTTAGGAACCTTAACTTGGCGACCCCAAGTATATTTATCATCCCAACCAGACTTGCTCAAATAGTTAGCGGTTGATGCAAACACGTCCGCTTCAGATTGCCATATGTCTTTTTTACCATCACCGTTGCCGTCAGCAGCAAAACGAAGGAAAGAGCTTGGCATAAACTGGCATTGACCCATCGCACCAGCCCATGAGCCTTTAAAGTTCTCTAGCTCAATATGGCCTTGATCGAGGATCTGCAGTGCCGACATGGTCTCTTTACGGAAAAACTCTTCACGACGGCCTTCAAATGCCATTGTGGATAGTGCATCAATCACTTTAAAGTTGCCGGTAAACTTACCAAAGTTACTTTCAACTCCCCAAAGTGCCACAATAAAGCGCGGGTGGACACCGTACTCATCGCCTATACGCTTTAGCTCAGTGTAATGCTCTTTGTAGAGTTGTCTGGCTTGCTTCACCTTCCATTCAGGCACCGCGCGAGGAATGTACTCATCCAATGTCAGTTTCTTTTCTGGTTGGTTTCGGTCCGCTTTTACTGCTCGGGGCTTGTACTCAACATTAGCAAAAGCAGCACTAATGACCTGCTCTGAGATACCTTTATCACGAGCTTCAGCACGCAGCTTATTCAAGTATTCATCAAAACCCTCGCTACTTGCAAAAGCCGAGGTACACATACCAACGCTAAGCATGGTAGCCAGTATCTTTTTCATATTGCCCTCCTTGAGCAAGGCAGAAATCCCAGATGAAAAACGATGACGTTATTCGCCTTTCTGCTGGGCTTTTTGTTCTTTGTACTTTTCTAATAGGTTCTCCGGCGGCGGTGGAACCTGAAGAAAGAAGCCATCATTTTGTAATGAAGCCTTCACTTTTTCGATATCAACTTGTGCCAATTTACGGCCATCAAGTTTAATCGTCATGACAGCGATAGGCTTACCGAACATCTGCATTAAGGTGTCAGGAACCTGTGAAAAATCATCCTTTTTCGGAATATAGAGATAAGTACCTTCTTTTTTCGAGCTTTTATAAATAGAACAAAGCATGACACGCCTTTTATGCTGATTTAGCCGCGTTGAGTGCGGATTAGGTTGAAAACGTCAAATTCTCGCAAACTTAATAGCAAATTTGAGATTAATTCACCTATTTGCCCACGAGAGAACTTGCTGCGTCAAAGGATGAAATATAACATGACATACCTAGTTTAAGGCAACGCTCTTTCAATAAAGGCAAGAAGTCCACGATGACCCATTCACCAGACCTTAAAGGTAGCAGTTTTACATTGTCAGTTTTACACCTTTCTGACAATGAGATCGCAAAGACTGTCGAATTTTTGCAAGAAAAAGTTTCTCAAGCACCTTCTTTTTTTGCATCCGCGCCTTTGGTAATCAATATAGCAAAAGTACAAGGCGACATTGATTTCCCTAAGCTTAAACAAGGCATCTCAGATGCCGGTTTTATTCCGGTCGGTGTAACGGGCTGTAAAGACAAGCGTGTACAAAACCTTGCTTCCGAAGCTGGCTTCGCCATTATGTCGGCGAGCAAATCGCCAAGCCAAGCACCTGCCAAAATGGCACCAACGAAAGTAGTTCGTACGCCTGTCCGCTCAGGACAACAGATCTACGCAAAAGATGGTGATTTGGTGGTGCTAGCGCACGTAAGTGCAGGTGCTGAAGTCATTGCTGACGGCTCTATTCATATCCATGGCACACTTCGAGGTCGTGCGATTGCAGGAGCAAGTGGTCAGCAGGAAGCGCGTATTATTTGCCACGATTTACAAGCAGAACTGGTATCCATTGCGGGTGACTACTGGTTAAGCGATCAAATTGAAAGCGAGTACTGGCAAAAGAAAGTAATGATCAGTAAAGCCGATGAATCATTACATTTAGAAGTTCTCGCGATTTAATCTAAAAAGGAAAAAAAATGGCACGCATTATTGTAGTAACGTCTGGTAAAGGTGGCGTTGGTAAAACCACTTCAAGCGCAGCCATCGCCTCTGGTCTAGCTCTTAAGGGAAAAAAGACCGCGGTGATCGATTTTGACATCGGTTTGCGTAACCTCGATCTAATCATGGGCTGTGAGCGCCGCGTCGTGTATGACTTTGTGAACGTCATTAACGGTGAAGCGACATTAAACCAAGCGCTGATCAAAGATAAGCGCACGGACAACCTATTTATTCTTCCTGCTTCTCAAACTCGTGATAAAGACGCACTGACAAAAGATGGTGTTCAGCGCGTATTCGGCGAACTTGATGAAATGGGCTTTGATTTCATTATTTGTGATTCACCAGCAGGTATCGAGCAAGGCGCGTTAATGGCCTTGTACTATGCCGATGAAGCCATTGTCACAACGAACCCAGAAGTCTCTTCTGTACGTGACTCTGACCGCATTCTCGGTATTTTAGATTCTAAGTCACTGCGTGCAGAACAAGGGCTAGAGCCAGTAAAACAGCATCTGTTACTGACTCGCTACAACCCATCTCGCGTCACTCAAGGCGAAATGCTAAGCGTTGAAGACGTAGAGGAGATCTTACATATTCCACTACTGGGCGTGATTCCAGAAAGCCAAGCCGTGCTTAACGCGTCAAACAAAGGTGTGCCAGTCACTTTTGACGATAACACCGATGCGGGTATGGCTTATTCTGACACCGTTGATCGCTTATTAGGCAATCAGGTTGAATTTCGTTTCCTTACTGAGGAGAAGAAAGGACTCTTTAAACGACTCTTTGGAGGCTAGACATGTCATTATTAGAATTTTTCCGTCCACAGAAGAAAACTTCTGCGAATCTAGCTAAAGAGCGTTTGCAAATCATTGTCGCAGAGCGCCGCAGCCAAAATGATCCTGCGCCGTCTTACTTGCCTCAATTAAAAGAAGACATCTTGAAGGTGATCAGCAAGTACGTGGCAATTGATCCAAATATGGTTGACTTAACATTTGAGCACAAAGACGACGATATCTCAGTTCTTGAGCTGAATGTGAAGCTACCAGACGAAGAAAAGTAATCAGTTTCTCTCGCAAGACGAATGCTCTAATTAGAACGAAAAAGGTTGGCATCGAGGCCAACCTTTTTCATCTTTCATTACTTTAATGCTTTGTTCATCTTGTCGCCGAGTAAATCCAAACGCCACCCTTGCATCAAATCAGGCAATACTTCTGGGTCACGATCTTTTTTCCAAACCCAACTGATCAACTGATTGATCTGCTTTTTAGAGGCAAGGAACTCCGTGGCTAAACCTGACTTCTGCGAAGCCGATTTCACCAAGTCTTTCATATTTTTGAAGACCTGCTTGTAACCCGGATAGTCCATTAAACGCTCAATTTTCGCAGGATACTCTTCAGAAGGTGTTTGCTTCGCTTGTTTAACAATCGCGGCAATCTTCGCGCCATGGCGGTTAATCGCTCGGATATCAATATCTTCTGCTTCCATCTTCTTAAAGTTCGTTAAACCAAGACGAGCGACCGTTAATAGATCACCTTCTTTGAAGATAAAGTTCAGCGCTAAATCTCGTTTGATTGCTTCACGATAACGCCACGTCGCCAATGGCTTTAAAATCGCCAGCTCAGAAGGTTTTAATTGCCAAGCGCCCTTAATATCAAGGTAGGCATTCTCTTCATTGGTTACGCGAATACGTTTCGAAACGAGTAAATCACTTTCTTGCTGTACAGCTTCCCACCAACCTGCTTGCGTCACCTTATCGAACAGCTTTTCGTATAACGGTAACAAGTAATGAACATCTGCGGCAGCATAATCTAATTGCTTTTGTGTCAGTGGACGAGCCATCCAGTCGGTACGTGATTCACTTTTGTCGAGCTCTACGCTTAAATATTCTTCCACCAGCGATGCGAAGCCTGTCGATAGGCCGTGACCGAGAAAAGCGGCCATCAGCTGCGTATCCACCATAGGGAATGGTGTACAACCAAAAGCGTTTTGGAAAACTTCTAAATCTTCACCACATGCGTGCAGCACTTTTAGCACAGAAGTATCTTTTAATAGCGCTACAAACGGCGTCATATCCGTTAATTCAGTCGGATCAATCAGCGAGAGGCGATTACCATCGAAAAGCTGAATCAGACCTAACTGCGGGTAGAAAGTGCGAATACGAACGAATTCGGTATCCAGCATCACTACGTCTGCCTCTCGGGCATGAGTGCAAACCTCTTCTAGGTCTTTGTTTTTAGTAATAATTTGATAGTTCACATACTTCTCGCTATAAAAATGCCAGCAAAACGCTGGCATTCTATCATTTTTTAAATCTCTCGACTCGACGAAATCGGCTTATGCGCTTTTCTTCGCAAGTTCAGCGTCATTCTCTTCGCGTAAAACACGACGCAAGATCTTACCGACATTGGTTTTAGGTAAGTCTTCGCGGAACTCAACCAACTTCGGAACTTTGTAGCCAGTTAAGTGTTCTCGACAATGCGCGATCACTTCGTCTTTGGTCAAGCTCGGATCGCGTTTCACGACATAAATCTTCACTAATTCACCAGACACTTCATGCGGCTGACCAATAGCAGCAACTTCAAGTACTTTGCCGTGAAGTGCTACAACGTCTTCGATTTCGTTCGGGTAAACATTAAAGCCTGATACTAAGATCATGTCTTTCTTACGGTCAACGATATGCAGGAAGCCTTCGTCATCGAACTTAACGATATCGCCGGTTGATAGCCAGCCGTCTTCGTTAATCGTATCTTTCGTTGCTTCAGGTCGTTGCCAGTAACCTTGCATAACCTGAGGACCACGAACTTGAAGTTCGCCAGTTTCAGTATTCGCAAGAGCGTTACCTTCTTCGTCCACGATACGAACTTCTGTTGATGGTACCGGCAGACCAATAGAGCCATTGTATTTAACAAGATCATGCGGATATGCCGCCACCAACGGAGAACACTCTGTTAGACCGTAACCTTCGAGCAAATAGCAACCCGTGGTCTTTTGCCATCTTTCTGCCACTGAGCGCTGCACTGCCATGCCGCCGCCAACGGCTAAACGTAGATTACTGAAATCCAACTCGTGGAAATCTTCATTATTGACCAATGCATTAAATAAGGTATTCACGCCCGTAATCGCAGTAAACGGATGCTTTTGTAGCTCTTTCACGAACCCTGGAATATCTCTAGGGTTCGTAATAAGTAAGTTACGACCACCCATTTCAACAAATAGCAGACAGTTTACGGTAAGAGCAAATACGTGATACAGCGGTAATGCTGTCACGACTAATTCACGCCCCGGAGATAAAACCGGTCCGTACGCGCCTTTTGCCTGTAGAACGTTCGCAATCATGTTGCGGTGAGTCAGAATCGCGCCTTTCGCGACACCTGTCGTCCCCCCCGTATATTGCAGGAATGCAATGTCATCCCCAGACATAAACGGTTTAACGTATTGTAGACGACGACCTTTACGTAGAGCCTGACGCATTGAGATTGCACCAGGTAAATCGTACTTAGGCACCATGCCCTTAACGTACTTCACGACAAAATCGACAATCGTACCTTTCGCTCGTGGCAGCATTTGACCAAGACTGGTTAACACTACGTGTTTGACTGGTGTTTTATCGACGATTTGTTCTAGCGTATTCGCAAAGTTAGACACAATCACAATCGTCGTCGCACCTGAGTCATTCAATTGGTGTTCAAGTTCACGAGGAGTGTAAAGTGGGTTAACGTTTACGGCGATACAACCTGCACGCAAAATACCAAATAATGCTACTGGGTATTGCAGTAAGTTTGGCATCATCAGAGCAACGCGGTCACCCTTTTGCAGTTTTAACTCGTTTTGCAGATACGCTGCGAATGCGCGACTACGCTCTTCCAATTTACGGAAGGTCATAACCGAGCCCATGTTCATGAATGCTGGTTGGTCTGCATATTTTTGTACAGACTGTTCAAACATTTCTACCAAAGACTCATATTGCTCTGGATTAATGGTTTCAGGTACGTCACTTGGATAACGTGAAAGCCATGGTTTATCCACGATGTTACTCCTCGTTTATAACTGGCTAAAAAATAGCGTCCTTTTTATTTTGAAAGCTATTACAGCACAGCGAACGTGCTTGAGCACGCAACTCTCAAACACTTGTTTAAATTTTGTTAACTACACCAAGAATTCGCGTTGCGACCTCGAGTATTTGCTCTAAATGACAGTGATGACCACCCTTGACAGAAACCACTTGCGGTGGGTTCTCTCCCCAATCAGCTTGGTTAGATGGTAAATTCTGAAATCCTTGATCGCCTAATACAATCAAATGAGGACAACGTATTTGGCTGGTAATCGAGTTAGCATGCGCTTGCGCCATTCGGTAAAGCGACGCACATTTTAACTTGGCGTCATGCCGCCAATACCATTTATCTCCTCGCTGCTCTGTTCCACGCTCGACTATCGGTAGAAGTTGCTCAGCGGTTAATTGGTTGGCTTGCATGCGTAATTTTAACGCCAGATCGAAGGAGGCAATGGCTCGCTCTGGCTTGTTTTGCTGTCTTATTCGACTTAAAACGCCATCGCGAAGACGAGGCAAACTGTTAGTAGGATCCTCATGAAGAGGTCCTGCTCCCTCAATTTGCACAAGAGCTTCGACCTGCTCTGGAAACGCTGCACTATAGCAACTTGCGATTAAAGCACCAAGTGAATGCCCTACTAATATCAGTCTGTTTGGTGATAATTCGTCCAAAAACTGATACAAATCGGCAATATAGTCGTGAAAGGGGTAATAATTATCGTGAGATTTATGACTCGATAAACCGTGACCAAAATGATCGATGGCGAGGAGGTGTAAGTGAGGATTAAGTTGATTCAACTGCTCCATGAGCGCTTTAAAGCTGCCCGCATTATCTAACCACCCATGAAGAAAAACGACTGACAAGTCAGCCGTTTTCTCGTTCCCTATCTCAAGGGCTGCCATTTTGCCGGCAGGAAGCTCGAATTGACGCTCATGCATCGCAGATTATTTGACCTGTTTTATCACTTTACCGTCTTGCGGGAAATCATTACGCCACATGCGGCAGTTAATCGAGTAACATGGGTAAAAGTAGGTTGGCGAGTCATACATGCGTACACGTTCTTCAATTTTCCATAAACGGTACCCTTCCCCCTTAATTACTGGGAAGATGTAACCGTGCTCACCGATCTTTCCTTCTTCTTCCCCTGCTCCTTTGCCTACAACCGTCACCAAACGGCCTTCACTAAAGGCGACAGGCTCTAAATAGCCATCAAAATAGGCGACAAAACGCCCCGTAGGCTCTTCATCAATATCAGGTTTACCAGACTTACTGATAGGAAGGTTTACAATCTCTAGACGCGTTTTATCTTTAAAGTTATCCACTTTAGCGATGATTCCACCAAGGCGAACATCTTCACTCACTTGCCCCTGAGACTCAGCAAACGCTTTATAGTCTGTAACGACCAATTCTGTGCTTGCATTTAGCTCCTCTGGCAAAGAGCTACACGCAGACAAACCAACCGTAGCAAATAATGCGAGAAAAAACCGTCCAAAAACCTTCATAAACCACCTTTCAATATTAGTAACCCCAAGCTGGGGAGATCTCACACGTAAATATCGACACCAAGTAATTGAGCCAGTTCCTCTTTTTTAGCTCGATTCATGACATCCATGTACTGCTCCATTGCTTTACGTGCGCCCCCTTCAGGAAGGTCATATTGCACTTGAGCTCGGTGAATTTGGGACTCATCCACGTGTTTTATGGAGTGCGCCACGGCGTTAGCAACCTTTGAAGGCTGACCTACAGGCTGCTTTGTTTGTGATTTATTTACCTGCTTCTTTTGACTGGCTTTATGAGTGCGATTTGCACCGGGAATCAAAGAAGGAGGCAAGCCATTAATCGACGCCATAGCACTCCATAAAAATACAGGGCAAACGCCCTGCTTTTTGTCAGGTTAATGAAAAACGGACTATTCGCGACCAGGAAGTTTTTTCCATGTCACATTATCACGTAAATAAACAGGGCTCGAATCTTCGACCGGCACGGTATTACCCTTTTTAAATTCTTGTTCAGCAAGAATCACGATGTCTTGTGAATCAGGGTACAGAACGTCACTATGCGTCAAATTAAACGGTAGGTCTGCTAATACTTCTTGGTAAGCATCCCAACCAGTACCTGCTGTCGTCCACGTTTTGTCGTCTGCTTGTGCTTCTTCAACGAGACGTGCTGGTGGAATTACGCACTCTGCATCCATCTCTGCCCACTCACCGTTTGCTTGGCGAGTGTAACGTGCCCAGTAAACTTCACCCATACGTGCGTCAATAGCCACAGCGACATCGGTCACACCATGTAAGCGATAGCTACCTTGAGCCATTGCAGCCAGCGTTGAAACGCCGATCATAGGTAAGTCAGCACCGAACGCCAAACCTTGTGCGATACCAATACCGATACGAACGCCAGTAAAGCTACCTGGACCACGTCCAAACGCTAACGCATCCAGCTCTTGTAGAGTCAGGCCAGCTTCTTTGAGTACTTCATCAACCATTGGCAGTACTTTTTTGGTGTGATCGCGTGGTGCAACCGCGCTACGTGAAATCACTTGATCATTAGCCAACAACGCAACTGAACAGTTTTCAGTCGCTGTATCGATAGCAAGAATTTTTGCGCTCATTTAACTCTCTACAACTTTCATTTATTGGGTTATGCCTCAGCACTTGCGTCTGTGACAGATTGTTCTGCTTTCAGGAATGCTTTGATTCCATCTAAGTCTCGCGTCCTTGGGATAGGTGGTAGGCTTCCGAGGAAAATACCACCATAGTCTCGCGTGACGAGGCGATTATCACAAATGATCAACGCACCGTGATCCTTCTGATCTCGAATTAATCGCCCGACTCCCTGCTTTAACGTAATCACTGCATCCGGGATTTGTACTTCAGCAAATGGTTCACCGCCACGTAATCGACAATCCTCGATACGGGCTTTGAGTAACGGATCGTCAGGGGCGGTAAACGGTAATTTGTCGATAATAACACAGCTCAGCGCATCACCTCTAACATCAATCCCTTCCCAGAAAGCGCCCGTCGCCACGAGTAAAGCGTTACCCAGTTCCATAAACTCCGCCAAGGTTTTCTGCTTACTCATCTCCCCTTGCATTAACACAGGCAGCTCAAGTACTTCTCGGAACTTCTCACCTAGTTCACGCATCATGCTGTGCGAGGTACATAAAAAGAAGCAGCGACCATCATTTTCTTCAATCACCGGAGCAAGCATTCGGACTAACTTATCCGCTAAGCCGTTACTGTTTGGCTCTGGCAAATACCTTGGCACACAAAGGCGCGCTTGTTTTTGATAATCAAAGGGGGACGGCAGAGAAAATTGCTTTGTAGGCTTGAGGCCAAGGCGCTCAGTAAAGTGCTTGAAGTCGCCCGATACGGCTAGGGTTGCTGACGTGAAAATCCACGCGCCTTGTTTAATCTCTATTTGCTCATGGAACTTGTCCGCGACAGAAAGAGGCGTAATGTGCAGAGCGAAATGACGAGGCGAGGTATCGTACCAGTATGAGTAACCGGTAATATCGACATCACAGACGCGGTCGATGCGGCCTTTGATCAAATTGGCTCGTTCAAAAGCGGTATCCAGTAATTGACTGCGCCCTAAAGCTATTTTGAGTACATCAATCGCCAATTCGAGGCTGTCAGTTAAGCGCAATAATTCTCGCTTAATAGAACCTGATTGCAACGCCTCACGCCAGTTGCCACGAAAGCCTGGCTCACCCAATACAATCCGCATGTCCATTGCGCTTTGCATGAGTTTGTCGCCCACTTTTTGCAATTGACGCATATCTTTGGCTTCGGTGCGATAGGCTATTTCAATGTCTTTGGCAAGATCGTGAATTTGGCGGCTTGAAACTGACTGGCCGAAATATTCGCTCGCAATATCTGGCAACTGATGAGCTTCATCAAAAATAAACACATCGGCTTCTGGAATCAGTTCACCAAATCCTGTCTCTTTGATCGCTAAATCAGCAAGAAATAAGTGATGGTTCACCACAACAATGTCGGAATCCATGGCTCGCTTACGCGCTTTCAATACAAAGCAATCGGTGTAGCTCGGACACTCTTTACCTAAACAGTTATCATTGGTTGAGGTGATGGTCGGAATGATCATGCTGTCTTCTGGCAGATCATCACAATCCCCAAGGTCACCTGTTTTGGTTTCTGATGACCAAGCACGCACTTTAACCAGTTGAGTTAATAACGTCGGGTCAGATTCATTAGTGTGGCTTTCGACCATTTGGCGGCTCAAACGATCCAAACACAGATAATTAGAACGCCCTTTTAATAACGCCACTTGGCCATAAAAACCAAGCGCATTGACCATGAGCGGTAAGTCACGATGGTACAACTGCTCTTGCAAGTTTTTCGAGCCTGTACTGATGATCACTTTTTTACCGCTTAACAGCGCAGGGACTAAGTAGGCGAAGGTCTTACCGGTTCCGGTTCCTGCCTCCACCACCAACTGGGTTTGATCTTTGATCGCACTGCTGACGGCTTCCGCCATATCGATTTGTGGCTGACGAGCTTGAAAGCCAGGAATGGCCTTACCTAACGCGCCATCAGAGGAAAAAGTTTTTGCGATCATGCTTGGTATTGAGTTTGAAAAATTATCGAGAGTATATCAGAGGAATAGGAGTGACATCAGCCCACAATCTGACCAGCTTGCGGCGACACGCGGATATTTTGTTGAAACCAACGTAAGAATAGATTATTTATGGTGAAACATGGCAGTACAGTTACACCCGCTAGGGAATAATAACAAATCCGTACTCTAAAATATTAATGCATGGAAGTACCTGATTTATGGAAAAGAAAACACTGTTGACCCACTGTTCTGACGCCCCGGGTCTCATCTCGAAAATTACTAATATCTGTTACAAGCACCAACTCAACATCGTTCACAATAACGAATTTGTTGATAATACCAGTGGCCACTTTTTCATGAGAACGGAGCTGGAGGGATACTTCAACGATCAAACGTTTCTTGCCGACTTGGAGCAAGCTCTCCCGCAAGGTGCTAAGCGTAAATTGGTTGGCTCTCGCCGTAAGCGCATCGTCATTCTCGTCACAAAAGAAGCGCATTGTTTAGGCGATATTCTGATGAAAACCTACGATGGTAGCCTAGATGTTGAGATCGCCGCTGTGGTGGGGAATTACGACAAACTGCAAACTCTCACTGAGCGCTTCGACATTCCTTACCACCACGTGACCCATGAAAACCTTAGCCGTGAAGAACACGAGCAGAAGATGCTAGAAGTGATCGATCAATACGATGCTGACTTTTTGGTGCTAGCTAAATACATGCGAGTATTAACGCCGACGTTTGTTGAGAAATATCACCACAAAATCATTAATATTCATCACAGCTTCTTACCTGCTTTTATTGGCGCGAAGCCATATCAACAAGCTTACGATCGCGGTGTGAAAATCATCGGTGCAACAGCACACTTCGTGACTAATGATTTAGATGAAGGGCCGATCATCAAGCAAGACGTAATTCCTGTCGACCATACATTCAATGCCCAAGATATGGCGCAAGCGGGACGCGATGTAGAGAAGAACGTATTGAGTAAGGCTTTGAATAAAGTGATCAATGACCACGTCTTTGTTTATGGAAATAAGACAGTGATCCTTTAAGTTCATCGCTTTTGAATGAAAGAAAGGGTTGCTCATTTGCAAACCTTTCTTCTTTCTAGTCGTTCAAAACTTGCTTATTCAGCCTGCTCAGACTCCACAATACGCTTAAGTGAATGCGGGTGCAGTTTGATACAAATGCCTTGGTACTTAAACGCCACTGTTGGGTTATTCAAGCGTTCGCCATCCCCTTTCGGGCTCGACAGTTTGATCTTCACACCCAGCTCTTCCAACTCATTAAAACGCGCCCCAAACGCTGGGTAAGTGTGTTTCAAGTCAGCAAGAAACTCGTCTGCAGTTTCGGCATGAGACGGAATCACAAACTCCACATGTTCCCAGCTTTCATTTGGGTAGATTTTGCCTTCCGCAGGGTATGGCAGTTCCAGACACTCAATCTTCCAACCACGGTTTTCCAACGCTTTGTCGAATTCGATAACGATGATTGGACGACCGTTGATTTTCGCTTGTGAAATCACCTTACCGTATTGATTCCATGCTTCATGCGCGGCTTTTGCTGTTTCAGTATCATTAATTCGCAGCGCAATATGGTCAGCTTGAGCAAAGCTCAGATCCAGTTTTAACAGGGATGCAAGCTCTTCAATCTTCGCCATAAATGCATCCAGATCTTGGATCATCAATTTAGGCGCTAGGCGTTTTTCAACTAGTTGAGTCGTCATTGTGGTTCTCTTTTGGGGCGATTTATCTCATTACTCTGAGCGCAATAGTAAACGCAAACCAAACCACATTTCCATTCAATCGAAAAAGTATAAATTTCCCCAATTCCTCTCTGTATGAAAAGCAATAAAGTTGTTATCATTAGCCCCATTTTTGTGAACTCCAACAGAACTCGGCACTTACTTCGCCGAGTTCTTCGTCCTTGAATTGAAGGAAACGCGTGTGAATATCCAAGCACTTATTAATGACAAAGTATCTCAGGCTCTAGAAGCCGCTGGCGCACCTGCAGGCAGTCCTGCGGCAGTACGCCAATCAGCAAAGCCACAATTTGGTGACTACCAAGCAAACGGCGTAATGGGCGTTGCTAAAAAACTGGGTACTAACCCACGAGAATTTGCACAGAAAGTACTGGATGTTCTAGACCTAGATGGTATTGCGAGCAAGACAGAAATCGCTGGCCCTGGTTTCATCAACATTTTCCTAAGCGAAGAGTTCCTAGCAAAACAAGCGGAAGCAGCACTGGCTGACTCACGTCTTGGCGTTGCAGAAGACGAAGCTCAAACTATCGTTGCTGACTACTCTGCACCAAACGTTGCTAAAGAAATGCACGTTGGTCACCTACGTTCAACCATCATCGGTGATGCGGTAGTACGTACTCTTGAGTTCCTAGGTCACAAAGTGATCCGTGCGAACCACATCGGCGACTGGGGTACTCAGTTCGGTATGCTCATCGCAAATCTTGAGCGTGTACAACAAGAGTCTGGCGAAGTTTCTATGGAACTTGCGGACCTTGAAGGCTTCTACCGCGAATCGAAAAAGCTGTACGATGAAGATGAAGACTTCGCAGTAAAGGCGCGAAACTACGTTGTGAAACTGCAAAGCGGTGACGAGTACTGTGCAGAAATGTGGAAAAAACTCGTTGATGTAACCATGATCCAAAACCAGCGCAACTACGACCGTCTAAACGTGTCACTGACTCGTGACGACGTGATGGGCGAGAGCATGTACAACGACATGCTTCCTAAGATCGTTGCAGACCTAAAAGAACAAGGTCTTGCCGTTGAAGATGATGGCGCGCAAGTTGTATTCCTAGATGAATACAAGAACAAAGATGGCGAACCAATGGGCGTTATCGTTCAAAAACGCGATGGCGGTTTCCTATACACAACAACAGACATCGCATGTGCAAAATATCGTTATGAAGAGCTAAGCGCAGACCGTGTGCTTTACTTCATCGACTCACGTCAACACCAGCACCTAATGCAAGCTTGGACAATTGTTCGTAAGGCAGGCTACGTACCTGAGTCAGTATCTCTTGAGCACCACGCGTTCGGCATGATGCTTGGTAAAGATGGTAAGCCATTCAAAACTCGTGCGGGTGGTACCGTTCGTCTTGCCGACCTTCTAGATGAAGCAGAAGTTCGTGCAGCACAACTGATCGAATCTAAAAACCCTGAACTAGATGCGGAAGAAAAAGAGAAGATCTCTAAAACAGTTGCAATGGCAGCGGTTAAATACTCTGACTTATCTAAACACCGTACGACTGACTACGTGTTCGATTGGGACAACATGTTAGCGTTTGAAGGTAACACAGCACCATACATGCAGTATGCATACACTCGCGTAGCTTCTATTTTCGCTAAAGCTGGTGTTGCTATGGACGCTCTCCAAGGTGACATCAAAATCACTGATGAGAAAGAGAAAGCACTTATTGCTAAACTTATGCAGTTCGAAGAAGCGGTTCAATCTGTCGCTCGCGAAGGCCAACCGCACATCATGTGTAGCTACCTATTCGAACTAGCAGGTCAGTTCTCTAGTTTCTACGAAGCATGCCCTATCCTAGTTGCTGAAGACGAAGCTGTGAAACAAAGCCGTCTGAAACTAGCAGCGCTAACAGCGAAGACCATCAAGCAAGGTCTGTCTCTACTAGGTATTGATACTCTAGAGCGTATGTAATCCGCTTTTACGTAGGTAGCTTAAGTAGCACAAGCTAAATGATGACAAAGGTTGACGTGAAAGCGTCAACCTTTTGTTTTATCTGGCGTATACTGATGTCATTCAATTCAAATCGGACAACATAATGAGTTTTGAACTGCACCCTCAACTGGCAAAAGACACCACCGTTATCGGCCACTTCCCACTGTGTGTGGCGCTTCTGCATAAAGATAACGCCGTGCCATGGGTTATCTTGGTCCCTAAACGTGCAAACCTAAAAGAGCTTCACCACTTGCCAATGCAAGAACAGCAACAGTTTTTGCTAGAGTCTCAAGCGGTAAGCCAAGCACTGGAAGCAACATTCCGTCCAGACAAGCTAAACCTTGGTGCGCTAGGTAATATGGTGCCACAGCTGCACATTCACCATATTGCTCGCTTCAAAGATGACGTAGCATGGCCGGGACCGGTTTGGGGGAACACCAAAGGTGAATTCCGTACAGAAGAAGAGCAAAACGAATTGCTTGGTCGTATTAAGAACGTGTTATCACTGAGCTCTATTTTCCAAAAAGCATAAGCACTGTAAGCGAAAATAATTCGCCTTTGAATACGGCTGAAATAGACAGAGAAAGATTAATACGTATTTGTAACAATCTTTCTCATTTTTCTGGGATTATCACTAAAATAAAACTTGTTTAGACTACCAGCTCAGTTAGAGAGGGTCATCATGAAACAAGTCTTCAACACATTCCGATACGTCAGCTGGATCGCCATCATCTGTTCTATGGCTGCTTCATTCTTGCTTTTTCTTATGGGTGCAGCAAAAACCTATTCAGCATTTGCGGTCTTCATTCTTAATCAAACACCTCCAGAAACACTCGCACATTTAGATAAAGCAGACATCGCGATCGCTTATTTGATCAAGTCACTGGATACATTTCTTGTCGCACTAGTTTTGTTCATCTTTGCTCACGGCATCTACACACTATTTATTTCCAACAAAGCTAAAGCGAAAACACAAGAGCAGTCGGTTTTGCATTGGATCAGAACCCCAAACATCGGCCATCTAAAAAACATTTTGGCTGAAGTCATCATCGTGATCTTGTTTGTGAAATTCTTAGAGCTCGTGCTGATTAACTTCGACAGCTTAGATTGGACGATCTTAACATTACCTATTTCGATTTTAGTTTTAAGTCTTGGTTTGAAGTTCCTAGGGTTAGGCGCGACTAAACACTCTGAAGAGCATTAATTTCGCTGTATTCACAAACAATAACCAGCAAAATAAAAGCCGCATCATTGCTGATGCGGCTTTGTCGTTTTTACGTGATAATTTTTAGGTGACTAATTTTGATAGTCGCTACATGGTGACTGTCAGAGACAAACCATCTTGTTTAGTCACTGAGTAGCGAACTCGAGTCACGTCATGAGCTTTATTAGTGTCAACTAAGCGGCTAACTTTACCCTTCTTAATCCACACGCTTAACATCGCGTCGGCGCCATCTTCACTCATCCCAAACTGTTTAGCCAGATCTGACTGGGAGACGGTTCCTTTGTCTGCAATGTATTGATAAAGCTCTTTTAAAATCATGCTATTTGCGCCTCTAATGCACCGTTTTGTTTCTTACCAACTTGTTTGAACACACGGTATGTGCCAAAGAAGATAGCTACGATCACAGCCATCCAAATACCACTTGTTACTGGGCTATCTGCGAAATGCGTCAATTGGTTGTAGAACGTCGCACATAGGTAAGCCAAACCCATTGTCCAAACCGCGATAAAGCGTGCGAACTTATGACCAAACTCACGTACGTAAGCACCCATCGCCGCCACACAAGGTGTGTACAGTAGGATAAAGATTAGGTAAGCAAATGCGGCATTACCAGAAGCAAACTGCGATTTGATGTTACCGAAGATAGAAGCATCGACTTCTTGCTCTTCTGCAACGGCATTTGAGTCAGTTAAGTCACCCACTTCAATACCTAGTGGATCTGAGTAGCTCAAACCGGCTAGGTTTTCAGGGATACTCATTACTGCCTCTTCTAGGCTGCCCATTAGATCAAATTCTGCGTCTTCACCGTCGCTTGGCGTAGTGTATAGACTGTTCAGCGTACCAACTACCGCCTCTTTTGCGAAGATACCAGTAATGATACCTACGGTCGCTGGCCAGTTGTCTTCTTGAACACCGATTGGTGAGAATACTGGAGTCACAACTTGCGCTGCTTTAGAAAGCACAGAGTTTTCGCTGTCTTCGTTACCAAAACTGCCATCAGTCCCCAATGAGTTGAAGAAACTCAGAATAGCAACAACGATAACGATGGTTTTACCTGCACCAAGTACAAAGCGCTTTAGCTTTTGCCAAGTTTTGATCACCACGTTTTGTAGCGTCGGAAGCTCGTAATCTGGCATTTCCATCAATAGGCTATCGCTGCTACCTGGGTAAAGCGTGTGCTTAAGGAAAAGACCTGTGAAGATCGCTGCCACAATACCAAGTAGGTAAAGTGCGAATACAATGTTCTGGCCAGAACCTGGGAAGAATGCCGCAGCGAATAGCGCGTATACAGGCAGACGAGCACCACATGACATAAATGGTGCCATAGAGGCAGCCAGTTTACGCTCACGTTCTTGGTCTAGAGTACGAGTTGCCATGATTGACGGTACGTTACAGCCAAAACCAAGAACCAACGGTACAAATGCTTTGCCCGGTAGGCCGATCTTCTGCATCACTTTATCTAGTACGAATGCTGCACGAGCCATGTAACCTGAGCTCTCAAGTACCGCTAGGAAGAGGTACAAACACGCGATAACCGGAATGAAGGTTGCAACCGTCTGGATACCTCCACCGATACCATCAGCAAGAACCGTCACTAACCACACAGGCAAATGACCGTCTAACAAGTGATGCCCACCATCAACCAACAATGCGCCCACACCAATGTCAAAAAAGTCGATAAATGCACTACCGATGTTAATCGAGAACATAAACATCAGGTACATAACAACAAAGAAGAAAGGAATTCCAATCCACTTGTTCAAAATAAACTGGTCGAGTCTTTCAGTCACACTACGACTTAACTTGCCTTCGCTTCGGCGAACTTTTTTACACTGTTCATGCAGATGCGTGTACTTAGTATCCGCGACATGCAAATCGATATCCAAATCTAACGTCGTAATGACTTCCAATACTTTGCTTCTATCAATATCAGAAAGACTATTGAGCACCATTGTGTCTTTTTCAAGCGCACGAATCGCTAGTGCACGATGAGCGACGGTTTGGTCGTTAAAAAGTGCGGAAACCGTTTGAATTGCCGACTCCATCTTCTCACCGTAATGCAAAGACAATTCCTTAAGTGGCACTCCTTGAACGATGGATTTATGAAGCTTTTCTTTAAACTCTGCCACTTGAGTTTTATTGGTTGCAGATAAACTGACAACCGGACAACCTAACGTTTTCTCAAGCTCTGCAACGTTAATCATCTGACGTTCACGCTTTAGCGCATCCATCTTGTTGAGGACAACAATCATAGGGCGACCAAGTTCGCGAAGTTGCAGCGTCATGTATAAGCTGCGCTCTAAACTTGTAGCATCCACCACGTTAATAATGAGATCAGCAGGATGAGTTAGAACCGCACGCGATGCGATGGATTCATCAATACTATTACTATCATTACCACTGTCTAATGAGTAAATACCCGGAAGGTCAGTGAGCAAAAACTCATCCCCAGCATGCTTGAATTGTCCCGTTTTCTTTTCAACCGTGACGCCTGCCCAGTTACCAACTTGCTGTTTTGCGCCAGTTAAACCATTAAATAGCGTCGTTTTACCACTATTAGGGTTACCTACGGTTAGCACTTGATATTGCATTACACTCGCTCCACTTCAATTTTCTGAGCAATTGTTTCTCGCAATGCGACAGACACACCACGGACTTCGACTTGTAAAGGATCGCCCATTGGCGCACGTCGAATCACTTTGACTTCTGTATTGGGAAGCAGCCCCATTACCATGAGTTTCTTTCTGATATCTGATGAAAGACCATCTAACAACCGAATCGTCACCGTATCGCCAGGATTAATCTCTGATAACTTCATAGTGGCCCTTAAGAGTATTGCTAATGAGAAATATTATTATTTAATAAGTTTAGGTTGCCAATATTACTCCCCTATACCCCTTCAATCCTTGTGTGAAATCAAAGATTCCGTAAATGTTTTCACGCTTTCAAACGTTAACTTCGTAAATTTCCTCTCGTTATTTACGTCAAAATTAACAATTACAAATGACACCTAACGAAACAAAAATGTCACAAACCAAGACAGAAAACAAAAAAATTCAAATTAAAACAATGGCTTAAGCAAAAAGCCAAACGTTGTCGCTTTTCTCATATAAACATGGCGTTATTTTTATAAGAAAAATAAGTAACCTCTCGTATAGTTACTCCATCGAGAGGGCAACCTCTCTAATAAATTCCAGAGGTGGCATGGCAACATGTCACTCCGGCAGCAAGCGAAGGTGTCCTTGACACCCGTGGTATAGTCCCCCCGGCTATACCACGATATTTTTTTTCACCTCTTTCAAAACTTCTTTACCTTATTCATCTTTTCAACACAGTTTTCGTTTTCACGAATGTCGCATGCCATCACTCCCCCAAATGAACCACGCTCTTTTGATACAGCAATACAACTGTCATTTATTTGTTGCAACTATCAGTAAATCATTCTCTTGAAGCCATTTATGCTTATTGCTATGAACATCGCGACTAACAGATAGAACGTGATCGTGCTTACGTGTTGAGAATGGATTTGTAGGCTAGATGTGATGAAGAAACAATGAAACTTACTGCGTTAGCAACTGCAGCAATAATAGAGCACTGTATGCAGCTCCCCAGCATCTTAACTATTAACTAGGGAGCGTATAATGAAGGTTTTCTAGTTAATTTCTTGGCTTTCTTGAGTCAAAGCAAACTTGGAAGGGGGCAAACCAAAATGCAGCTTAAACTTTTGGCTAAAGTAAGATGGATCATTAAAGCCACAGTTAAAGGCGACTTCACTGATTTTCTCACCCGCCAATAACTGTTCACACGCCGTTTCTAAACGAACCTCTGTGACATAGTCTTTTAACGTTCTTGACGAGGCAGATTTAAAACGCCTCTGCAAAGAGCGTTCAGACATATACAGCATTTTAGCGGCTGACGCAGTGCCAAATTCAGGATCATGGTAATGCTCTGCCACTAATTGATAGACTTTTTGCAACCACTCTTTCTCTGGTGTGACTTGATCTTCTGCAATAGTTACAGGATTGAGTTCTTGCTGCGGTTCATCCAGATAACTCCTTTCCTTCGCAGATGGCCATGTAATCTCGACTTTGTTTTGAGCATCAGAAGAGAAGACAGCCAAATAACCACCACTCGTTGTCACTAGTTGGGCAAGGTGGTCAATACTCAACTCAGAGTGATTTAAGTTAGATGGAAGCCCAGTCGCGACTTTATTAGGTAATTGCGTCCCGTAATCAAGAAAGCTCAATGACACAATATCATGCCCCTTTTCTAGCATAATTCTAACCGTTTGACCCCGGAAAGAGCGCTTGATGATATTGGCAAAAATGCTATTGAAAATAACATCAAGATTAAAACTTTCCAGAGCAACCCGGCTCTGCTTGCTCTCATCTTCTAGCTCTACCAAAATACCCGCTTTTGCAAAGTCATCTTGCCATACATCAACCACTGACTGAGTTATCTGACTCAAGTTGTAGTTCTGACTCCCACCACTTACATCACTTGGAACACTTTTGAGTTCATTTAACTGCCAATTCGTTTTAGCCAAATGATCCTCTGTCGCAGTATCGAGAGGCATAGGTAGTTTCGCCACAATAAAGTCGACGCTTGATTTTATGGATAGAGCTACATGGTCTACGAGTAGGTTTCTAACTTGAATCTGTTTACGTAATTGCTGGTTGCTCGTAAGCAACACTCTACTTTGATGTCTTAACTGATTCGTTTTGAGGGTCACTTGAGCTGCTAGATCACGGTTAGCCTGTACAACGTAGCGCGAGCGCCAGAATACGAGTACTGCAACGACCGCAATACTAGCTACGACAAAGCCTAAAATAGCAAATCGCGATAGATACCAAGGATGAAGGACGATAAAGTGAGATTCTAAACCAACGACTCCAGCGGCAACTTGAGACGCATTACTGACCTGCAAGTGATATTCACCGGAACTAAGGTGCTCGAGTGTCAGTTGGCCCCCCTCTAACGTTTGCCATGGGTCATCGTTGTTCAATCGATAGTACAAATTTTGACTGTCTGGTTTTGGCATCACACCGAATAAAAAACTCAGCGAAGATCCATATGGCAGTGTGAGCCCATTCAGATCGGCACTACCAACTTGCAGAACTTCATTTTCAAGCACAACTTGGCTAACAATAAACTTAGACTCTGGGGGATTAGATACAAGCAGCTTGGATGCTTCTGCTTTTACGAGTCCGTACTTCGACCCCAGAACAAGCTCTCGCTCACCAATTTCTGTCTGCTGTATAACGCTACAAATACCAGGGAGGAACTCATTGTTCATTAAGCCTGATGACGATGAGTAATGTTTCACTAACTCACCCGAAAGGTGGTAATAGCTTAAACCGACAGAGGAAGCTAACCATACACCTTGCCTGTCTCTGATCAAGCAAGCAGGTCTGGCGTTGGGTTCACTCATTTCAACAACACGTTTTTCATCGCTTCGTGTATCAGTTTTAAACACACCATAAGATGAAGCAAACCACTGGCTGCCATCAACCGCCGTGGTCATGTCTAATGATTCACCAAACTTTTCTGAAAAACGGATAAACTGGATGTTGTCATTACTGTATTGGTATACGCCATGATCGGTGCCTATTAATAGGGCATCTTCAATATCATATAGGCGCGTAACCTTAGCAGGCAAATACTGACTTACTAGCCACTCACTTCCAAAGTTTCGTACGCTTTGTGCAGCAGTATCAACATTGTAAAGATGGTATCCGCTTGATACCCAAAGACGGTCATCACCATCAACGGTCACATGCTCTACGGCATGTCCGGCCATAACCTGTAAATAAGGAAATGTAATCTTGTTGAGACCATTTAGATCAAATATTTCCAGCCCTTTTGAGGTTGCAAGCCAAAGCATGCCGTTTTGAAACGCAAATTCATTGATCTGCGACTCCAACTCTAAGACTTGGTTAATCCCACTCTTTCCTGAACGATAAATCTTTCGGTCATCAGCAAACCAAAGCGCACCATCAGGACCTTCAATAGTTTGCCGAATTCGTCCTGATAGGGTGTGTGAGTCATAACTACTAAAGGTCACTCGTTCAAATTTTTTACTAAATAGCGAGTAATAACGAATACCTTGGTTAGTCGCAATCCACATCCCTCCTATATTGTCGCTCAACAACGAATAAATCTTCGTGTTGTCTAACTCTAACTCAAGAAAACTTGCAGGCGCGACTTCGGTGACCTCACCTGAAAAAAATGAGTACAAATAAAGGCCATGCTCTGTCCCCACCCAATACTCTTGATTTGTCTCTGCGAATGTCAAAACATGTGAGCCGCCAATTCTAATCACTTCTTTATCAGGCTGGTAAATGTTGAAAATTAAAGCGCCACGCAATGTACCTATCAAAATTTCTCTTCGCGTGTGTGAATAATAGACTTTCTCAATGTAGTTTTGACCTGAGGCAGCGACATGGTCAAACTTATCACCTTCAGAAAGATAGAAGCCGGAAGTCGTTGCTAGTGCCCACTTCGTTTCAACTAGCACCGCATCATTAATGTAAACGTAGCTATTATTACTATGTTGATAGAGCTGCAATAGAGAGAAAGAGTTTAATTCGCTAGTGTCGATATTGTAGGTATAGAAATGCGCGCCATCACTCACCCAAATATAGTTCTTTGAAGACCCTATTTTTCTTATTTGTGAGCCTGGATTTAAACTAAAGACTAAACGTCGTTCCTGATTTGGATAGGTTCGATAGACCTCATTTTCAATAAAGGTCCAAAAAGCACCTTTATGATAAGCCAACTGCTTAGCCGACGTTTGTAGGAAGCTACCTGATTTAGGTAATATAGTTTGACCATCGTAAAACAGGACTCGTCCGTGTACGTCATGAATCCACAAACCGCCCTTTTCACCCAAGAACAACTTTTTAGCCGCGATAAAAGTACCCTTTGCCTGAGTTGGCAAAGGGTAAAAGATTGCATTTGCATTATGAAGCGCAAATGCTTGGTAGGATAAGACAAAGCCCAACAGAGCAAGGGCTAATTGGCGTAGCAAGACGAAAACCTTTTGTATCAATTTGTGCTCGGAAAGTGACCGTTCATCGTTTGTAAAGCATGGATTGATACGGTTATTTTGAGCTGATAATTATTGGTAATGATATCTCAATTACTTTCTGAGAAAAGGCTCGCCTTACCAAAGGTTGTAATTCTTACTACTGGATCACGTTAAAAAGACTACTCCTACATTACGACAGCACTTAATCTGACTTTTTGTTCAAGCATTGCTCAAAACTATTCGCCATATTGTTGAGAAAAGTAAAGTAACTGCCAGGTTTTGCTTCAATTGTACTCCCTAACGGGTCAAGCTCGCCTTTAGCGACGTCACTGCCTCTCATTACGCTCTGAACGACAGCCGGGGTAAACTGAGGTTCAGAAAATACACAAGCCACATCTCCACCACTTAGCTTTTGACGAATTTGAATTAAGGTCTTCGCTCCTGGCTTTCGTTCTGGGCTCACAGTAAAATGCCCCATTTGATTTAGTTCATAACGATCTTCGAAATAACCGTAAGCATCATGGAATACAAAGTAACCTTTGTTTTTTACTGGTGCCAGCTTCTGCTTTATCTGTTGGTCAGTGTCTTTTAGCTCGAGTTCAAACTTTTTGAGGTTCGCTTGATATTGAGCTGCATTTTCCGGATCAAGTGATACAAGTTGATTCACAACAGCCTTGGCCACTTGTTGTGCTTGGCTTACACCTAGCCAAAAGTGCGGATCATGTGAGCCATGATCGTGCCCATCATGGTCATGGTTGTGCTCACTATCAAATTCACGCAATTCTAGATTTGGAATTTGACTAATAGTCAAAGTATTCGATCTATCCGAAACAACTTTCTCTAGAAACGGTTCAAGATCATGTCCGTACCAAATAACCAAATCAGCCGAAGCGACCTTTTTAACATCCGATGGACGCAAAGCATAGTCATGGGGTGATGTGTTAGACTGCAATAGCACGTCTGGTGAAGTTACTCCTTGAGTAAGCTCTGTTACTAACAACTGAATAGGTTTGATACTCGTCAGTACCGTTACTGCCTGTGCTGGAAGTGTTAACATTGCTGAGGCAGCAAGAATTAATGCTCTTTTCATAGTTTTACTTGGGATATGGCGTGGAAAGTGAGATAATGTTACATTATAACATTATTGATTTGCAAATGAGTTTCATTCATGTCTTCCTTAGTCCATCTTGAGCAGTTATGCGTCGAGTTCGATGGCCGCAGAGTTCTCGATAACATTAGTATGGAATTAGAAAAGGGCAAAATAACTACCCTAATTGGTCCCAATGGAGCGGGAAAATCAACGTTAGTCAAAGTTATCTTAGGTCTTCAAAAGCCAACTAGCGGCAAGTTGAACCGACAAAGAAAACTGAAAATTGGTTACGTTCCTCAAAAGTTGAAGCTCAATGACTCCCTTCCATTGAATGTAACCCGCTTCCTAAATTTAGCAGGAAAATACAGTAAGCAGGAGTGCATTGATGCATTAAGGCTTGTTGGCGCTGAACATTTACTTAATAGTAATATGCATCGCTTATCCGGTGGTGAAAACCAACGAGTGTTACTGGCGCGCGCTCTGCTTCAGCGTCCTCAGCTATTAGTATTAGACGAACCAGCTCAGGGGGTGGATATCCAAGGTCAAATCGATCTCTATGACTTAATTGAGAGCATTCGTCACCGCTTTGATTGTGGCGTATTTATGGTATCGCATGACTTACATTTAGTGATGGCGAAAACGGACGATGTTATTTGTCTGCATCACCATGTTTGCTGCTCAGGTTCACCTGCCACTATTACTCAGCACCCTTCTTACATCGCACTATTTGGCAATGCAGCGAGAGAGTCTCTCGCGTTTTATCATCACGACCATGAGCACCATCATCACGATTTATCCGGAACGCCAGTAAGCGGTGATGCGACATCATGCTCCCACCATAAACACGGACATCACCATCATGATTGAGTTTCTCCTACCTTCTATTCTTGCTGGTATTGGTATCGCGATCATTGCCGGTCCACTTGGGTCATTTGTCGTTTGGCGTAAAATGGCTTACTTCGGAGATACCCTAGCTCATGCATCGTTAATGGGCTTAGCGCTGGGCTTCTTGCTCAACGTAAATCTCTACCTTGCGCTACTCGTCTGCTGTTTAGCTCTGGCCGTTTTGCTTGTCACTCTGCAAAAGCAACAACTTGTGGCTACAGACACGTTGTTAGGTATCTTGGCACACAGTGCACTCTCTATCGGTTTAGTATCGGTTAGCTTTTTGGAAAACGTGCGCGTCGATTTAATGAGCTACCTATTTGGGGACTTACTTGCCGTCTCTCCACAAGACCTGATGTTTATTTACGCTGGTGTTGTTGCGGTAAGTGCGTGTTTGTACGTCTTCTGGCGCCCACTGCTTTCTAGCACTGTTAGTGAAGAACTTGCCGCTGTTGAGGGCGTGAATACAGACTTAGTTAGATTGGTGTTAATGCTAATGGTGGGTGTAGTAATCGCAGTAGGTATGAAGTTCGTTGGCGCGTTGATCATGACTTCGCTCCTAATTATCCCAGCCGCAACAGCACGTAAAGTCTCTTCATCACCAGAGCAAATGGCATTGTTCGCATCCATTATTGGCTCAGTGGCAGTACTGATGGGGCTTAGCCTATCATGGCACTTCGATACACCGGCCGGCCCTTCTGTAGTGATCAGCGCAACATCCTTATTTATGCTGAGCCAGCTGATTAAAAGCAAAGCATAATCGCATTGAGCATTAAACGCGAAAGACCTTGCTAACAACAAACATAAACCCACGGAAACGGAAAAAGAAAGCCTGCGAAGTCGCAGGCTTTTTAATACTTATTAAGTAGTGTGGTCGATTACCAACCCGTCACTTCACGTAGACCTTGGCCAATCTCTGCTAGAGATTTCACAGTTTTAACGCCAGCCGCTTCTAGTGCAGCGAACTTGTCTTCAGCAGTACCTTTACCACCAGAGATAATCGCACCAGCATGGCCCATACGCTTACCAGGAGGCGCAGTTACACCAGCAATGTAAGAAACCACTGGCTTCGTTACATTTTCTTTAATGTATGCTGCTGCTTCTTCTTCTGCAGTACCACCGATCTCACCGATCATAACGATCGCTTCTGTCTCAGGGTCTTCTTGGAACAGTTTTAGGATATCAATGAAGTTTGAACCCGGGATTGGGTCACCACCGATACCAACACAAGTAGACTGGCCGAAACCTTCGTCAGTGGTTTGTTTAACTGCTTCGTAAGTTAGAGTACCGCTACGAGATACAATACCTACTTTGCCTTTCTTGTGGATGTGACCAGGCATGATACCGATCTTACACTCATCAGGAGTGATAACGCCCGGACAGTTAGGACCAATCATGCGAACGCCAGTTTCTTCTAGCTTCACTTTTACGTCGATCATATCTGTAGTAGGGATACCTTCAGTAATCGTTACGATTAGCTCGATACCCGCGTCAATCGCTTCTAGGATTGCATCTTTACAGAAAGGTGCTGGTACGTAGATGACTGTCGCTGTTGCGCCAGTCGCTTCTACTGCTTCACGAACTGTGTTGAATACAGGAAGACCTAGGTGAGTTTGGCCACCTTTACCTGGAGACACACCGCCAACCATTTGCGTACCGTATGCGATAGCTTGCTCTGAGTGGAAAGTACCTTGACCACCAGTGAACCCCTGACAGATTACTTTAGTGTCTTTGTTAATTAATACAGACATTATTTAGCCTCCGCAGCAGCAACAACTTTCTGAGCAGCATCAGTTAGCGACTCAGCAGCAATGATATCAACATCAGAATTAGCAAGAACTTCGCGACCTAGGTCAGCGTTAGTACCTTCAAGACGAACAACAACAGGTACGCTTACGCCAACCTCTTTAACCGCACCGATAATACCTTCTGCAATCATGTCACAACGTACAATACCACCGAAGATGTTAACAAGTACCGCTTTCACATTGTCATCAGATAGAATGATCTTGAAAGCTTCAGCAACACGCTCTTTCGTCGCGCCGCCACCTACATCTAAGAAGTTAGCTGGTTTGCCGCCGTGTAGGTTTACGATATCCATCGTACCCATTGCTAGGCCTGCACCGTTAACCATACAGCCAACGTTACCGTCTAGTGCTACGTAGTTCAGCTCCCACTGAGCTGCGTGTGCTTCACGCTCATCTTCTTGTGAAGGATCGTGCATTTCACGAAGCTTAGGCTGACGATACAGTGCGTTTGAGTCGATGTTGATCTTACCGTCAAGACATAGCAAGTTGCCTTCGCCAGTAACCACAAGTGGGTTGATCTCTAGCAGAGCAAGATCGTACTGAGAGAACATAGTGCCAAGACCCATAAAGATCTTAACGAATTGTTTGATTTGGTCGCCTTCAAGACCAAGTTTGAACGCTAGCTCACGACCTTGGTAAGCTTGTGGACCTACTAGTGGGTCAATTGCTGCTTTGTGGATGAGTTCCGGCGTTTCTTCCGCAACTTTTTCAATTTCCACACCACCTTCGGTAGAAGCCATGAAAACGATCTTACGGCTAGCACGGTCAACTACCGCACCTAGGTATAGTTCGTTCGCAATATTTGAAGCTTCTTCAACAAGGATTTTTGTTACTGGCTGACCGTTAGCGTCAGTTTGGTAAGTTACTAGGTTTTTACCTAACCACTTCTGTGCAAACTCTTTAACGCCTTCTTTTGTATCGTGTAGCTCTACGCCACCCGCTTTACCACGGCCACCAGCGTGAACCTGACATTTAACTACTTTCTTGGCTGTACTAATACGGCCTGCGGCTTCAAAAGCTTCTTGTGGTGTATCACACGCGTAGCCTTCTGGCACAGGCAAACCGAATTCTGCAAACAGCTGTTTGGCTTGGTATTCATGCAAATTCATTTCGATATTCCGTTTGTTTTTCCCTTAAGGGATTTATTATTTCCATAACGCTGCAGTCTTGGCTGCTTGTACGTCTGTAGGGTCTTCTCAAATCAATCCTTCATATGAGTTCTCATACTGAAGGATTCAAATGAAGGCCAAACGTTGAGCTAGTCTAGCCATTGAAATTTTTAACGTCTAGCTACCTACGATAACTAGACGTTTTAGCGATATTAAACGTCTAATAGGAGACGTGCTGGGTCCTCTAGTAACTCTTTAATCGTTACTAGGAAGCCAACTGATTCACGACCATCAATTAGGCGGTGATCGTAAGATAGCGCTAGGTACATCATCGGCAAGATTTCAACTTTGCCATCCACTGCCATCGGACGCTCTTGGATCTTATGCATACCAAGAATCGCTGATTGAGGTGGGTTGATGATTGGTGTAGACATTAGTGAACCGAACACACCACCGTTTGTGATAGTGAAGTTACCGCCCATTAGCTCGTCTACCGTTAGCTTGCCATCACGACCTTTAATAGCCAGCTCTTTGATGCCTTTTTCAACATCAGCAAAACCAAGCTTGTCACAGTCTTTTAGGACAGGTGTAACTAGACCACGTGGCGTTGATACCGCCATGCTAATGTCGAAGTAGTTGTGGTAAACAATGTCATCGCCATCAATCGAAGCATTTACTTCTGGGTAACGCTTAAGCGCTTCTGTTACTGCTTTCACGTAGAAAGACATGAAGCCCAAACGAATACCGTGACGCTCTTCGAACTGATCTTTGTACTGCTTACGAAGGTCCATGATTGGTTTCATGTTCACTTCGTTAAACGTCGTTAGCATTGCCGTGTTGTTCTTCGCTTCTAGCAGACGGTTAGCAACTGTCTTACGAAGGCGAGTCATTGGAACACGTTTCTGACTGCGAGCTGCTGCTGGCACGTCAACCACTGCTGGCGAGTCTTCTTTTGACGTAGATTTAGCGTTCGCAAGATGCGCTTCAATATCTTCGCGCGTAATACGACCACCAACACCAGTGCCTTTCACTTGGCTTGCTTCTAAGCCATGTTCAGCCAATAAACGGCGCACTGCTGGGCTTAGTGCGTCATTACTTTCTTCGCTAAGCGCAGCTTTGTGACGCTTATCAGGAGATGCTTCAGTACCTTCTGTTTTGTCTGCAGTTGGTTCACCTGCAACTGCGCCTGGCTTCAATTTAGCAATAATTTGTTTAGAAAGTACTGTCGCACCTTCTGCTTCAACAATAGCTTCTAAAACGCCAGCTTCCGGAGCTGGAACTTCTAGCACAACTTTGTCTGTTTCGATGTCAACCAAAACCTCGTCACGCTCTACTGCGTCGCCTGGTTGTTTGTGCCATGTCGCTACGGTTGCATCAGCAACTGATTCAGGTAAATCTGGAACCAGAATTTCAATTGTCATATCTGTTTCTTCCTTTAACTTCTAGTTCTTAATTCGAAGTTTTTGAGTTCACGTTCAGAGCGTCTTCAACCAACGCTTTTTGTTGTTTCAAGTGCACCGACATGTAGCCAACTGCTGGCGAAGCAGAAGCTGGGCGACCTGCGTATTTAAGATTTGCACCTGCAGGAATAGCGGCACGGAAGTTATGTTGGCTACAGTACCAAGCACCTTGGTTCTGAGGTTCTTCCTGACACCACACGAAGTCTTCAACGTTAGTGTATTGAGCAATTGCTGCTTGTACTTCTTCCATTGGGAATGGGTAAAGCTGTTCAATACGCACGATAGCAACATCGTCTTGCTCGTTGTTACGGCGCTGCTCTAGTAGGTCAAAGTAAACCTTACCAGCACAGAACACGACACGTTTCACTTTGCTTGGTTCTAAATCATCTACTTCTGGAATTGCAGATTGGAATGTACCATCCGCCAAGTCTTCAATCGTTGAAGTACATAGAGGGTGGCGCAGCAAAGATTTCGGCGACATTACAATGAGAGGTCGACGCATTGGGCGTACAACCTGACGACGAATCATGTGGTACACCTGAGCCGGTGTTGAAGGAACCACAACCTGCATATTTTGCTCAGCACAAAGCTGAAGGTAACGCTCTAAACGTGCAGATGAGTGCTCAGGACCTTGACCTTCATAACCATGAGGTAGAAGCATAGTAAGACCGCACAAACGCGCCCACTTTTGCTCGCCTGACGAGATAAACTGGTCGATAACAACTTGTGCACCGTTGGCAAAATCACCAAACTGTGCTTCCCAGATAGTTAAACCACCTGGTTCGGCTGTTGCGTAACCGTATTCAAACGCCAACACAGCTTCTTCTGACAATACTGAGTCAAAGACTTGGAATGGCCCTTGGTTGTCATGAATATTCGCTAATGGAATGTAAGTGCTTGCATCGGTTTGGTTATGAAGAACCGAGTGACGGTGGAAGAAAGTACCACGACCCGAGTCCTGACCAGAAAGACGAATACGCTTGCCATCGTCAACCAATGTAGCATACGCCAATGTTTCAGCCATACCCCAGTCAATAGCTTTTTCACCGGTCATCATTGCTAGACGATCGTTGTATAGCTTATTAACACGGCTTTGCAGTTTATGGCTTTCTGGGTACTGACACAGACGATTGCCTAGCTCAATAAGGCGTGTCTTGTCGTATTTTGAATCCCACTCCATATCCCATTCGTGCCCTAAGTAAGGGGACCAGTCTACAGAGTGCAACGCCATTGGACGCCATTCTTTAACAACCACTTCACCGCGATCT
This sequence comes from Vibrio sp. Vb2131, assembly GCF_033338535.1. Lineage (NCBI taxonomy): Bacteria > Pseudomonadati > Pseudomonadota > Gammaproteobacteria > Vibrionales > Vibrionaceae > Vibrio > Vibrio sp. Vb2131. Next base: position 53,671 of record NZ_JAWOSW010000014.1, on the reverse strand, counting down.
AATGCATCGCGATACTCATTGACTAACTGAGTCGCTGTCTCGATATCTGATTCATTTTTATCGATCAGAACATCTGCATACAATTTGCGTGGTGTAGGATGCTTTTTGATTTTCTGGTACATCAAAGGCTGAGTCGCATTTGGCTCATCCGCCTCATTGTGGCCGTGGCGACGGTAACATACAAGATCGATCACGACATCGCGCTTGAACTCATTACGGTAATCCAATGCAATGCGAGTAACAAAAGCAACTGCTTCTGGGTCATCTGCATTTACATGGAAAATTGGCGCCTGCACCATCTTCGCGATATCGGTACAGTACATCGTAGAACGCGTGTCACGAGGATTAGACGTCGTAAAGCCTACTTGGTTGTTGATGACGATACGTACCGTACCACCAACTTGGAACCCACGAGCAAGAGACATGTTGAACGTTTCGGCAACCACACCCTGACCAGCGATTGCAGAATCACCGTGGATGGTGATAGGAAGCACTTTGCTACCTTGATTATCACCCAAGCGGTCTTGACGTGCTCGAACTGAGCCCATGACTACCGGGTTTACGATTTCTAGGTGCGATGGGTTAAATGCAAGCGCTAAGTGAACATCACCGCCTGGAGTCGCAAAATCAGCAGAGAAACCTTGGTGATATTTCACATCACCCGTACCCCAAGTTTCGTCGTGTTTACCGGCGAACTCATCAAACAGGTCTTGAGGTTTCTTACCAAGTACGTTCACCAGCATGTTCAAACGACCGCGGTGAGCCATACCGATAACCACTTCACGCATTCCACTTGTACCCGCATGACGGATCAACTCTTTCGTCATCGGAATCAGCGCATCACCACCTTCTAAAGAGAAACGTTTTGCACCTGGGAATTTCGCCCCGAGGTAACGCTCCAAACCTTCAGCGGCTGTTAGCTCTTCTAGGAATGTGCGCTTCTCATCTTTGTTGAATGATGGCTGGCCTACGACAGACTCAAGGCGTTGCTGAATCCAACGCTTTTGCTCTGTGTCAGTCATGTGCATGTATTCAGCACCGATGGAACCGCAATAAGTTTTGTTGAGGGCTTCATAGATATCTTTCAACTTCATGGTTTCTTGCCCAACAGCAAAAGAACCTACGTTGAAAGTTTCTTCGAAGTCATCTTCGGTAAGATTATGAAAAGCAGGGTCTAACTCCGCCACGGTTGGGCGTTGCCATAGACCTAGTGGGTCTAATTCTGCAGCTTCATGTCCGCGGAAACGGTATGCGTTGATTAGCTGTAGAACTTTTACTTGTTTTGCATCGACATCTGGGTCACTAACTTGGACATTGTAATGCTTTGTTTCTCTAGCGAGTCGTCGGAAGTAGTCACGGACACGTGAATGTGGTTGTTCTGCCACTTCTTCTGATGGCTTAGGCAAGCCTTCAAAAACACGTTTCCACTCCTCACTTACCAGATCGGGATCACTTAGATACAGTTCGTAGAGGTCCTCTACATACGTTGCATTGGCGCCAGCCAAGTGTGAAGACTCGAGCCATGCCTTCATCACGCCGTTGTGCATATTTTCCCTTAACCAGTAGTTTTCACGTTTGCTTCGGTCTTTGCCGAGCTATAAGAGCCGACTAAAAATACGGTCGGCAATTTTTGTATTCTTTACTCGAATATTACTGAAGCAGTGAAGCGGTCATATCGGGTGATCCGCAACACTGCGACATTACTAAGAGCGAGTAAATTAAACCGAACGATTAACCAACATCGACTTAATGTGACCGATGGCTTTCGTCGGATTTAATCCCTTAGGACAAACACTTACACAATTCATGATGCCATGGCAACGAAAAACGCTAAATGCATCATCAAGATCAGACAAACGTTCATCTGTTGCCGTATCGCGGCTATCAATTAGCCAACGGTACGCTGCAAGAAGACCAGCTGGGCCGATGAATTTATCAGGGTTCCACCAGAATGATGGGCAAGACGTTGTACAACATGCACACATGATACATTCGTACAATCCATCTAAATGCGCACGATCATCAGGCGATTGTAGATTCTCACGTGATGGTGGTAATGCACCATCATCAATCAAGAATGGTTTAACTTTCGCATAGTTATCATAGAACTGCGTCATGTCAACGATAAGATCGCGCACGACAGGTAACCCTGGTAGTGGACGAATAACTATCTTATCGCCTTGTAGAGCAGATAACGGTGTGATACACGCTAGGCCGTTTTTACCATTCATATTCAAACCATCAGAACCACATACCCCTTCACGGCATGAGCGACGGAACGCGATGCTTGGATCTTGCTCTTTTAGCAGAATCAATGCATCAAGCACCATCATGTCTGAGCCTTCGTCTACCTCAAGGGTATACTCTTTCATGTAAGGCTTGGTATCCACATCCGGATTGTAACGGTATAAAGAGAAGTTTAATTTCATAGTCGTATCCTCCCTTTAGTATGTACGTACTTTCGGCGGGAAAGCTTCACGATGCGTTGGCGTCATGTTCACATCACGCTTAGTCATCGCTTCTGTTTCCGGATTGTAGATAGAGTGGCATAGCCAGTTCTCATCATCACGCTCAGGGAAATCGAAACGAGCATGTGCGCCACGACTCTCTGTACGGTAGTTTGCTGCAACGGCAGTTGAAAACGCGGTTTCCATCAGGTTATCAAGTTCTAGACACTCAATACGCTGCGTGTTGAACTCTGAAGACTTGTCCGCTAGATGCGCATCTTTCAAACGTTCGCGAATCACTTTCAACTCTTCTAGACCGGTTGCCATCGCATCGCCTTCACGGAATACCGAGAAGCTGTTTTGCATGCATGCTTGTAGGTCTTTACGAATCTGAACTGGATCTTCACCACCAGTGCTGTTTTCCCAACGCATAGTACGCGCTAGAGACGCTTCAATATCAGATTCTGTTGCAGGACGAGCTTCTGCTTGCGCTGCTAGCGTTTCGCCAAGGTGCAAGCCAGTAGCACGACCAAATACGACCAAGTCTAGTAATGAGTTGCCGCCCAGACGGTTAGCACCGTGTACCGATACAGAAGCAATCTCACCACATGCGTAAAGGCCTTGTACTTCCATCTCGCTACCGTCGGCCTTCTGCTTAATTGCTTGGCCAGAGACTTGAGTAGGTACACCACCCATCATGTAGTGACAAGTTGGAATTACTGGAATTGGCTCTTTCACTGGGTCAACGTGTGCAAATGTACGAGACAGTTCACAGATACCTGGTAGACGTGATTCAAGTACTTCTTTACCAAGGTGATCAAGTTTCAACTTGATATGTGGACCCCAAGGACCATCACAGCCGCGGCCTTCACGAATTTCAATCATCATTGAACGAGCAACCACGTCACGACCAGCAAGGTCTTTCGCGTTTGGTGCGTAGCGCTCCATGAAGCGTTCACCATCTTTATTTAGAAGGTAACCACCTTCACCACGACAACCTTCCGTCACTAGAACACCCGCGCCAGCAATACCTGTTGGGTGGAACTGCCACATTTCCATGTCTTGCATTGGAACGCCTGCGCGAAGTGCCATACCAACGCCATCACCCGTGTTGATGTGCGCGTTAGTGGTCGATGCGTAAATACGACCTGCACCACCTGTAGCTAGAATGGTTGCTTTCGATTTGAAGTAACAGATTTCACCCGTTTCCATACAAATCGCAGTACAACCCATGATTGCGCCGTCTTGGTTTTTCACAAGATCCAAAGCGTACCACTCCGAGAAGATGGTTGTTTTGTGTTTTACGTTTTGCTGGTAAAGCGTGTGAAGAAGTGCGTGACCAGTACGGTCTGCAGCAGCGGCTGTACGAGCAGCCTGCTCACCACCAAACTCTTTAGATTGGCCACCGAATGGACGTTGGTATATGGTACCGTTATCAAAACGAGAGAATGGAAGACCCATTTTTTCAAGCTCGATAACTGACTCAGGACCATTTTTACACATGTATTCAATCGCGTTCTGGTCACCGATGTAGTCGGAACCTTTAACGGTATCGTACATGTGCCATTGCCAATCGTCTTTGTGCGAGTTACCCAGAGCAACGGTAATGCCGCCCTGTGCAGACACAGTATGAGAACGTGTTGGAAATACTTTTGACAACAAAGCACATGATAGGCCTTGCTCTGAAATTTGTAGTGCAGCGCGCATACCTGCACCACCAGCGCCGATTACTACGGCATCAAACTCACGAACTGGAATAGACACTTACGCACCCCACAGAATAAATAGACCAGAGAAGACATAGCCGAATAGCACGGCAATAACACCAAGTTGTAGTGCGCCACGTAGTTTCGCGCACTTAATGTAATCAGTTAATACTTGCCACAAACCAACCCAAGCGTGAATCAGGATCGAGACAAGTGCCAACATGGTGAATACTTTAGTGAAGGTACCACCAAAGAATTGGGTCCAAGATGCGTAAGAGATATCTGAAAATGCACAGAAGCTAATCAGATAAATCGTGTATAGCGTCATAATGATTGCAGTTGCACGAATTAGTAGGAAATCGTGTACACCATTACGACCAAATGAAGATACGTGTTTTACCATACCAAGATCCCCGCCAATAATGATAATACTGCTGTTGCACCAAACGCGACTTTAGCGCTGATCGTGCCTGAATCTAGTTCTTCAAAGTGACCTAGATCCATCAATAAGTGACGGATACCACCTGCGATGTGGTAGGCAAGTGCAGTAAGAATTCCCCACAGGATGAATTTTACGAAGAAGCTATCGACGATGTCAGCGGCTTCCATAAAACCCATTGGGGATGACAGAGAAATGGATAGTAACCACAGTAATATACCCACCGCAACAAACGTAATTACCCCAGACACACGGTGTAGGATGGATGCGATTGCTGTGATAGGAAAGTGGATGGTCTGTAAATCTAAATTAACAGGTCTTGACTTTCTTTCTTTCACGGGCTTGCTCACTCAGCTCCATTGAGCATTTATTGTTATAACCAATTTCAGCTTCCAAACGTACAAAAGTTAACATCTATTTAACAAATATCGCGAGTAACCACTCAGACAATTGTAAACAAGTTGTTAACAAACGGAATCCAGCAACAAACCTCACTCTTTGTTTCTAGCCCCGAATTTATAAGGATTTAACTAAAATTTTCTTTGCCAATATACGGCGAGCAACATTCTAATACAATTGGTGTAACAAATTATGCTACATAGAACAGATTTTTAACGATTTTCATGAGAAAAATCATAACAAGTGCACACAAAGATGGAGAAAAATTGACTTTAAGCTTTAACAACAGTACAAAAATGGCACATAAACATCCTGGACGGATTAAATAATAAACAAAGGAGATTGTTATGGCGGATAAGAAAGCGACCCTTCATGTTGAAGGTCAAGCGCCAATCGAACTGCCAATTATGGACGGTACGCTAGGTACACCTGTAATTGACGTTCGTAAGCTGGGAGCCAATGGTTACTTTACTTTTGACCCAGGTTTTCTTGCCACTGCATCTTGTGAATCATCAATCACGTACATCGATGGCGGCAAAGGTATTCTTTTGCACCGCGGTTTCCCGATTGATCAATTAGCCAATAACGCAGATTACTTAGAAGTATGTTACATCCTTCTTTATGGTGAAGCCCCTACCCGAGAACAATACGAGCAATTCAAAACGACCGTTACTCGTCACACAATGGTACACGAGCAAATCGCAAGCTTTTTCCATGGCTTCCGACGCGATGCTCATCCAATGGCGGTAATGTGTGGTGTAGTTGGAGCACTTGCAGCCTTCTATCACGACTCTCTTGACATTAACAACGACGAACACCGCGAAATTGCAGCGTACCGTCTGCTGTCAAAAATGCCAACACTGGCGGCGATGTGTTACAAATACTCTATCGGTCAGCCATTTATTTACCCTCGTAACGACCTTAGCTACGCAGAGAACTTCTTGCATATGATGTTCGCAAACCCTTGCGAAGAGTATGAAGTAAATCCTGTGGTTGCCCGTGCGATGGATAAGATTTTCACTCTACACGCGGATCACGAACAGAATGCGTCGACATCAACTGTTCGCCTAGCTGGCTCTTCTGGTGCGAACCCATTTGCATGTATTGCCGCTGGTATTGCATCCCTTTGGGGGCCTGCTCACGGTGGCGCAAACGAAGCCTGCTTGAGAATGCTAGAAGAGATTGGCAGCGTCGATAACATCCCTGAATATGTAGACCGCGCGAAAGACAAAGATGACCCATTCCGCTTAATGGGCTTTGGTCACCGCGTTTACAAGAACTACGACCCACGTGCGACAGTAATGCGCGAAACGTGTCATGAAGTTCTCAAAGAGCTAAACATTCAAGACCCTCTGCTAGACGTTGCAATGGAACTTGAGCGCATTGCACTTTCTGATGAGTACTTCGTGTCTAAGAAGCTGTACCCGAACGTAGACTTCTACTCAGGTATCATTCTTAAAGCGATTGGTATTCCAGTTTCTATGTTTACGGTTATCTTCGCGATTTCTCGTACCATCGGCTGGATTGCTCACTGGAACGAAATGCACAGCGATCCACTGAACCGCATCGGTCGTCCTCGTCAGCTATACACTGGCGAAACACAACGTGAGTTTTCTCCACTTCACGAACGTGAATGATCTTTTAGTACGAAGATAGACAAACAAAAGGGTTGAGATTTTCGTCTCAACCCTTTTTTCTTTTTTGCGTTTAACGTTATTAATGGAGAACGCTAAACCGGATTATCAATATCGATAAACTCCACATGTAGGCCATATTCATCCGCTAGCCATTTGCCTAAGGCCTGAACACCATAACGCTCAGTAGCATGATGACCTGCAGCAAAGTAATGAATGTCCATTTCACGAGCAGTATAAGTGGTGCGCTCTGAAATTTCTCCAGAGATAAATGCATCCAGCCCGTGCTGTACAGCAAGTTCAATGAAATCCTGCCCTCCACCAGTACACCAGCCGACTGTCTCAATCATCTTATCAGTATTCTCTGGAGCGATATGCAGAGGCTCTCTTTCAAGAACTTGGTTGATCTTACTCGCAAATTCAACACCAGACATCGGCTTTTTCAAGCGCCCAAACATAGCAACTGACTGAGGGTGCCCTTCAAGCCCACCTTCTACTTCGATTTCAAGTAAGCGAGCTAATTCAGCGTTGTTGCCTAGCTCTGGGTGAATATCCAGAGGAAGGTGATAACCATATAAGTTGATATCATTTTTGATCAGGCTACGAATTCGTTTACCTTTCATACCACGAATTGGCTCAGGTTCACCTTTCCAAAAATAACCGTGATGAACGAGTAATGCGTCTGCATTAAGCTCAATCGCTTTATCGATTAAGGCTTGAGAGGCGGTTACGCCAGTGATAATACGCTTTACGGCTGGCGTCCCTTCTACCTGTAACCCGTTTGGTGCGTAATCTTTAATTAACTGCGGTGACAGTTTGTCATTAAGAATCTGTTCTAGCTTTAAGTTATTCATTATTACTTCCAATTTCTAGCGCATGTAAACCTAAATAACCTCTCGATGAAATCAGACCGAGAGTGTGCAACCTAGTTGATACAACAACGTTTTGACATCTGGCACCTTGATATCATTTAGGTATTTAAAGTGTATCTCGAACCCTAATATCGATGCTAGCCACCCTACCCTCAAAAGCAAATTTAGTTACAATAACAAAGCTTGTCGCCTCACCATACATTTAGGGATACGGATGAACCAACTGCAACGCTTTTACCAATGGATCGCCACTTCACCTCCTCTTTTCAAGTTACGCCCTCCGTTTGCAACCTTAGAGGATCTTACGGTAACGCCTTTAAAGAACACTGAGCAATACAATGGTAATCCAAGATTGGGCTTTTTATATCAGCACTTATGCACTGCAGTTCTCTCTAGTTCAGAACGATATCAGGTTATCGCGGAAGAGGTTCAGTTAAACGACATCGAAGGTAAGACCATTGGTGCTATAGATTTGGTGTTGCGGAATACAGAATCAAATCAGATAGAACATTGGGAAGTGGCGATTAAGTTTTATCTTCTTTACAACGGCATTTGGTATGGCCCGAATGCTCACGACCAGTTACATGCGAAATTGGATAGAATGCTCACGCATCAACTGAAAATGAGCGATCGCCCGGAATTTCAAAAAATAATTCCTTTAAACGACTCTCCAGAAGAGCGCCTAATGATGCAAGGACGACTCTATATTAATCCGTTTACTCCAGAGCCAACTCCTAAGGAGTGCTTGGGTTATGAATTAAATCCAAGTCAGATTAGTGGTTACTGGTGCTATCAAAGTCAATGGGATTTAATTAGTAAACCCCTTTATCATTTACATAAACCATGCTGGGCGACCGGTACAGACGATTTCTCTCAACCTATTGAAAAGCCTTTAGATCGATTCATACACGCACAAACGGAAGACGGTCAATTCTGGTTTGTGGTACCAGATTCATGGCCCGGAGATAAAGCTGTTCGGGGCACTTAAACATGAAAGGGTTGATGTTTTCACATCAACCCTTTGCTAGATACATTGACCATTGGATGTTTTACAAACCAGCGGCTGCAAACACTTGATTAACGATCTCTTGTGCTTCTGCTTCGATTTGTTTTAGGTGCTCTTCACCTTTGAAGCTTTCACAGTAAATCTTGTAGATGTCCTCTGTGCCTGATGGACGAGCAGCGAACCAACCGTTAGCTGTCGTTACTTTAAGGCCACCAATCGCAGCACCATTGCCTGGTGCATGCGTTAGACGAGCAGTGATCTCATCACCTGCTAGAGTTTCAGCCGCAACCATTTCTGGTGACAACTTCTTCAATACGTCTTTTTGTGGGCCATTTGCTACAGCTTGAATACGGTTGTACTTCGACTCACCGTGCTTCGCCGCTAGCTCTTCATAGTAATCTTGTGGGTTCTTACCCGTTACCGCAGTGATCTCTGCTGCTAGAAGGCATAGCAAGATGCCATCTTTGTCTGTTGACCAAGGCGTGCCATCTTTACGAAGGAAAGACGCACCAGCACTTTCTTCGCCGCCGAAACCAAACTTACCAGTGTACAGACCGTCTACAAACCATTTGAAACCAACAGGCACTTCACATAGCTCACGACCTAGATCCGCAACAACACGGTCAATCAGCGCACTTGAAACTAGTGTTTTACCAACAGCGACATCTTTACCCCACGCGTCACGATGACGGTACAAGTAGTCAATACAAACGGCTAAGAAGTGGTTCGGGTTCATCAAACCTTTTGGCGTAACGATACCGTGACGGTCGTAGTCAGGATCGTTACCAAATGCTAAATCGTATTCGTCTTTCAGTGCCAATAGACCCGCCATTGCGTAAGGAGAAGAACAGTCCATACGCACAACGCCGTCTTTATCTAGCGACATGAATTGGAAAGAAGGATCGATCGATTCACTTACTAGCGTTAGGTCTAGGTTGTATGCCTGACCAATTTGACGCCAGTAATCGATACCGCTGCCACCCAATGGATCTACACCAATCTTCAGGTTCGCTTTTTGGATTGCTTCCATATCGATAACGTTCACCAGGTCATCAATGTATGGCTTCACCAAGTCCATCTCTACAAACAGATCCGATGCTTTTGCTTCTGCTAGTGGTAGGCGTTTAACACCTTGTAAACCTTCAGCAATCAATTCGTTCGCACGATCTTCGATAGCTTGAGTCAACTCAGCTTCTGCAGGACCACCATGTGTCGGATTGTATTTGATTCCGCCGTCTTGTGGTGGGTTATGTGATGGGGTAATAACGATACCGTCTGCTTTTTCATCGTGTTTGATGTTGTAAGTCAGAATCGCGTGTGAAATACCCGGTGTTGGCGTGTAACCGTTGTCTTGCTGGACAATCACTTTCACACCATTTGCAATCAATACTTCAATCACACTTGAAAAAGCAGGCTCAGATAGCGCATGCGTGTCTTTACCCACAAACAACGGGCCAGTTGTGCCTTGCTCAGCACGAACTTCTGCTACCGCTTGAGCGATCGCTAAAATGTGGTTTTCGTTAAAAGTGTGCTTGTCTGCAGTACCGCGGTGGCCAGAAGTACCAAATTGAACTTTGTGTTCTGCGTTTGCCGCGTCTGGTTGAAGTAAGAAGTAGTTAGCAACGAGTGCTGGGATATTGTGAAGATCTTCCTGCTGCGCTTTTTGCCCAGCACGAGGGTGCATAGCCATGTTTGACATCCTTTCTTTCAATACAAATAAAATTAAAAAAGCCTCATAATATCCGCTCACTGCGACGCATTATGAGGCTTCTATCAGGTTTCTTAGATTGAACCTGTTACTTTTTCTATTAAGTCAGGTTGGAACCCCATGTGTGCCATCACTTGTTCAACCATCTGTCTTTTACGACTTGTATTGTTATTCGTGATAACCCAAAACGGTGTGCCAGGAATGGCTTTTGGCTTGGTCGTATTACCGTTTGCTAGCAAGGTTTCTTCATTATCTGCAAAGTACACGCGTTTGCGTCCTTTTACATTCGTAGCCTGGGCGAAACCTTCTGGATTCAATTTATGTAAGGTCGATAATACCAACATAAAGCGATCAATCGCTTTTTTTAGACCGGCAAACTCATCAGAAATAAGCAGCGAACGCATTTCTTTCACTACATCAACAGATTCCGTTTTACCCGCATCTTTACTTACTACAATCCCTTGTGGCTTCTCTACTACAGGCGCGGCTTTAGCTTCCTGCAACTGACCATCAAGGTTTAAAAGGCGTCGCAAAATATCCGAGGCGCTTTCACCGATATGCTTAGTTTGACTAGCTATATAACGGTATAGATCCTCATCAACCTCAATTGTTTTCATTCGCTTTTCACATTCTCAATGTTTAAACTCTGGGGGATTATAACGAGATCCACGCGGATACTCCACGTTAAACCCATCACGAATAAGATAAAATGTCAGCATTACTCAACTATAAGCAGGAAGGCCAAGGCCAAACAGTTGTTTTGATTCACGGATTGTTTGGTAGTTTAAGTAATCTGGGTCTACTCGCCCGCGATCTTATTAAAGATCACACGGTGATCAGTATTGATCTGAGAAATCACGGCCTCTCTTTCCACTCCGAAGTCCATAACTATACCGATATGGCAAAAGATGTGGCTCAGCTCCTTCAGCACTTAAACGTTGAGCCATCTATTGTTATTGGTCACTCCATGGGCGGAAAAGTCGCGATGGCTCTTGTGGACATTGCTCCAAATGTAGTCAAGCAGTTAGTCGTTCTCGACATGGCGCCTGTAGCCTACACTACGAACCGTCACGATAATGTTTTTAACGGCTTACATGCTGTTATTAATGAAAAACCAGCAAATCGACAGCAAGCCATGGATATCCTAGCTCAACATATTGAACTCGATGGTGTAAGACAATTTCTCTCTAAATCACTGTACAAAAATGGCGATAAGATGGATTGGCGGTTTAACGTACCGAGCCTTTTTGAGAATTATGACCAAATTATTGGCTGGCAAGAAATCACACCAACAGATATCCCAACTTTATTTATCAAAGGCGGCGACTCTGACTACTTAATGCCAGAACATCAGCCGGCAGTGAAGCGACAATTTAACCATGCTAAAGCACACATTATCGCTGGCACTGGTCACTGGTTACACGCCGAGAAACCGACAGAAGTAATGAGAGTCATTCGAAAATACATTTCCAGTTAACAAATTCGAAAAGCAACACTAGATTATTGAAATAACCCTTCTTGTAGTGCATTAACTTTACCGTTTAACAGTGGTATAGTGCGCCCAAGATTTTTCGGCATGAAGGGCTAAAATGCTTTACGACTATATGGATATGCTCGAGTCTATTGGGCTCGATCTTCTTTTTGCTGCTATCTTTTTTTTCATCGGGATGGCGATAAAAGATGTGCTAAAGCAAGGCAATGTACCTGTTTTTGGTCGTCGTATTGTGTGGTTAGTCCTTTTCCTAGGCTGTGCTGGCTTTATTGCAAAAGGTGTAATTCAGCTAACTTGGGAAGGCTCAGGGTTAGGTTAAACCCTTAGTAGCATCGCCAATAACAAACAATGTAAAGGTATAGACTCTATGGCAAGTGTAGGTATCTTCTTCGGTAGCGACACAGGTAATACTGAAGCCGTTGCAAAGATGATTCAAAAGCAACTAGGTAAACATCTAGTTCACGTTCAAGACATCGCGAAAAGCAGCAAAGAAGACATTGATAACTTCGATCTTCTTCTTCTAGGTATCCCAACTTGGTACTACGGCGAAGCACAATGTGATTGGGATGACTTCTTCCCTGAACTTGAGCAAATCGACTTCTCTACTAAGCTAGTGGCTATCTTTGGCTGTGGCGACCAAGAAGACTACGCAGAATACTTCTGTGACGCGATGGGCACAGTCCGTGATATCGTTGAATCTAAAGGCGGCACAATTCTTGGCCATACCTCGACAGAAGGCTACGAATTTGAAGCGTCTAAAGCACTTGTTGAAGGTGACGAAAGCCAATTCGTAGGTCTATGTATTGATGAAGACCGCCAACCAGAATTGACTGACGAGCGTGTTGAAAGCTGGGTTAAACAGATCTATGAAGAGATGTGTTTAGCTGAGCTAGAAGGCTAATCAAATTGAATGATGCAAAGACCTCCACTTGGAGGTCTTTTTGTATGTATTGTCACACAGCATCGGTAAGTACTTCCTCTTCGCGATACTGAGGTTTCTTTCTTACATAAAGCTTGCGTTGAACCTCTGAAACCACATTCCCCTGTTTATCTTTTACATGAGTAATAAACTCAGGAAAGCACTTTTCTCCATTCCGTGTCATTTGATAAATGTTTTCCAGCATCCCTTCAGTGACCTCAAATTCTGCAAACAAATCACTTTGCCCCGGCTTAATAAAGTTAATGCTTGCCTCTTTATCCCACACATAATATTCCTCTCGTAGAATCCCCATCAGCATCAACGAGTAAATAGGATCAGTTAAAGAGAAAATACTGCCGCCATATTGGGTGCGATTGGCATTTTTATTCCACCAGCGAAGCTTTAAACGTACCTTTACAGTACGGAAGTCTTGAGAAATATGTAAGATTTTAATACCCGCCCCCCAAAAAGGAGGCCAAATATTGAGTGCGAACTTTACAATTCCTGGTTTGTATATCTTCGCTAGTCGCCTATTCATCGCTATCCCTGCCCTCTCCAAGCTTAATGTTACACAATTGTAACTGGTCAGAGCTGTAATATAATGGACCTGTTTCTAATTTACAAAAAGATTCTATTAACCCTTTGAAGTTCGTGGTTTAATGTTCCGAACGCTTATCCTATAATGGTAGGAAGATTGAATTCTGTTAAATCGCTGCAGATGATCCAACGGGAAAGTATATGTCAGATAATAATCAGGCGCTGAAGGATGCGGGTTTAAAAGTAACCCTTCCGAGGCTAAAAATTCTAGAAGTACTTCAGCAGCCAGACTGCCAGCACATCAGTGCTGAAGATTTGTACAAAAAGTTGATTGATCTAGGTGAAGAAATTGGCCTAGCAACTGTTTACCGAGTTCTAAACCAGTTCGACGATGCTGGTATTGTAACTCGTCACCACTTTGAAGGTGGAAAGTCAGTCTTCGAATTATCGACTCAACATCACCACGACCACCTAGTGTGCCTAGACTGTGGTGAGGTAATTGAATTTTCTGACGATCTTATTGAAGAACGTCAAAAAGAGATTGCAGCTAAGTACAATGTCACACTAACAAACCACAGCTTATACTTGTACGGCAAGTGTAGCGATGGTGGTTGTAAAGACAATCCAGATGCACACAAACCGAAAAAATAAGGGTTTGTTAATTTAAAAAGTAAACGTCAGCACATGCTGGCGTTTTTTGTTTCTAGAAGTCAGTACTTTGGTTACAGAACAAAAGCTACTAAACACCCATCTTTTTTCTCCACAGTTTTGCACATCTATATAGCACTCTGTGGGATTAGGTATAAAAAATGCCAGCGTTTGCTGGCATTTTTTCATCGTTCTCAGCATTAATTGAGATTATTGATTCTCAATTTTTGCCCAGGTATCACGTAGACCAACCGTGCGGTTGAATACTAGATTATCTGCTGAAGAGTCTTTCGAGTCTGCACAGAAGTAACCCATACGTTCAAACTGGTAACCTTTTTCTGCTTCTGCAGAAGCTAGGCTAGGCTCGACGAAGCCATTGATCACAACTAATGATTCAGGGTTGATAGTAGAAGCAAAATCTTCCGCTGCGCCTGGGTTTGGCACCGTAAATAAACGATCGTACAGACGAATTTCCGCTGGAAGAGCTTTATCAGCTGACACCCAATGAATAACGCCTTTCACTTTACGACCATCTGCTGGGTTTTTACCTAGCGTATCTGCATCGTAAGAACAGAAGATCGTTGTGATGTTGCCTTCGGCATCTTTTTCAACGCGCTCAGCTTTGATCACGTAAGCACCACGTAAACGAACTTCTTTACCTAGCACTAAACGCTTGTACTTTTTGTTCGCTTCTTCACGGAAGTCTTCACGCTCAATCCACAATTCACGCGTGAATGGCACTTCACGCACGCCCATTTCAGGTTTATTTGGGTGGTTGGCAACTGTCAAGTTTTCTACTGCGCCTGCTTCAAAGTTTTCGATAACAACTTTAACAGGATCCAGTACAGCCATTGCACGCGGAGCGTTCTCGTTTAGGTCATCACGAATACAAGATTCTAATGAACTAAACTCGATCATATTTTCTTGCTTCGTTACACCAATACGCTTACAAAACTCACGAATAGATGCAGGTGTGAAGCCACGACGACGCAGACCTGAGACAGTCGGCATACGTGGATCATCCCAACCATTAACCAGTTTTTCAGTAACTAGCTGGTTAAGCTTACGCTTAGACATCACTGTGTATTCAAGGTTTAAACGACTGAACTCGTATTGATGTGGACGGCTTTCGATCGTGATGTTGTCTAGAACCCAATCGTACAGACGACGGTTATCCATGAATTCAAGCGTACAAATAGAGTGCGTAATGCCTTCTAATGCATCAGAAATACAGTGCGTAAAGTCGTACATTGGGTAAATGCACCACTTATCACCAGTTTGGTGGTGCGTAGCAAAACGCACACGGTATAAAACTGGATCGCGCATGACCATGAATGAAGAACCCATGTCGATTTTAGCACGAAGACACGCTTTACCTTCTTCAAATTCACCAGCGCGCATTTTTTCAAACAACGCCAAGTTCTCTTCAACAGAACGGTCACGGTATGGACTTGGTTTACCTGGCGCCTTTAGTGTGCCGCGGTATTCACGAATTTGCTCTGGACTTAGCTCATCTACGTACGCTAAGCCTTTGTTAATCAATTCAATTGCATATTCGTAAAGCTTATCGAAGTAGTTTGATGAGTAACATACTTCACCACTCCACTCAAAGCCCAACCAGTTTACATCTTTCTTGATAGACTCAACGTATTCGATGTCTTCTTTTTCAGGGTTTGTATCGTCGAAACGCAGATTACATTGACCCTGGTAGTCCTGAGCAATACCGAAGTTCAAACAGATAGACTTAGCATGACCGATATGCAGGTAGCCATTTGGCTCCGGCGGGAATCGAGTATGCACGCTAGTGTGTTTACCATCCGCTAGATCTTTATCAATGATCTGGCGAATAAAGTTTGATGGACGAGCATCAGCTTCACTCATCTATAGCACCTCAAAAATATTAGTATTGTCAGAGAAAACGGAACCCTGTATCCAAGTATGGTTTCACAGAGTACATTGTTCCTAATGATCCACAATTCTAAGCAATTAGACAACAAGAACTCGCTCTAAAACGACAATATTTATCGAGTTAGCGTGAAAGCAAAGCAGATTCAAAGGGCCTAAACGAAAAAAGGCCTCCTGCGGAGGCCTTTTGCGATGTTGTAGTATCAATTGTTTGCAATACCAATAACAAACAATCACACCACTATTAAACAGTTAAGCTGGTAGCTGAACACCACTTAAGTCTTCATCTTTAGATACATTCTTCATCTCACCAGCAACAATCTCTGCTAGTGGACCAAGAATAACTTGTAGGTTGTTTGTACCTAGCTTCACAACTCCCATAGCTCCAAGATCTTTCAGAGTTTTCTCATTGATAACGCTCATATCTTTCACAGAAAGGCGCAAACGAGTAATACAGGCATCGATAGAACTTAGGTTGTCATGACCGCCAAGTGCTTTCAAGTACTGACGAGCAAGCTCTGAAGAATTGCTTGATCCAGCCACGTTAGATGAAGCTTCTTCATCATCTTCACGTCCCGGTGTTTTAAGGCCAAACTTAACAATCACGGTACGGAACACGAAGTAGTAAACCGCAAAGAAACCAAGACCTTGTACAATGAGCATGTACCAGTTTACCGCTAGCGGGTTACGAGTCGACAATACTAAGTCGACTAAACCAGCAGAGAAACCGAAACCTGCAATCCACTGCATTGATGCCGCGATATAAACTGATAGACCAGTCAGCGCTGCGTGAAGAACGTACAGTCCTGGAGCAAGGAACATGAATGCAAATTCAAGTGGTTCTGTTACACCTGTAAAGAATGAAGCAAACGCAGCTGCAATCATGATAGATGCCACTTTCTCTTTATTCTTTGATTTCGCAGTATGGTACATCGCTAGAGCAGCGCCTGGTAAACCAAACATCATGATTGGGAAGAAGCCCGCTTGGTACATCCCCGTAACACCTACCGTTGCCGTGCCTTCAGCTAATGATTTCGCACCGCCAAGGAAGTTTGGAATGTCATTAATACCAGCGACATCAAACCAGAACACTGAGTTTAGTGCATGGTGCAGACCAACAGGAATTAGAAGACGGTTGAAGAATGCGTAAACACCTGCACCTGCTTCACCCATACCTTGAATGCTTTCACCAAAACTTACCAGACCGCCGTAAACTGATGGCCAAACGTACATCAGGATGAACGCAATAACGATACCAGCAAAAGACGTTAGGATAGGTACAAGACGCTTGCCAGAGAAAAACGCCAGTGCTTTGTGCAGCTCTACGTGAGAAAAACGGTTGTACAACTCAGCAGAAACAATACCAACCAAGATACCGACGAACTGGTTATTGATTTTACCAAATGCAGCAGGTACTTCACTTGGGTCAATGCCTTGAATTTGTGATACTGCACCAGGGGCCAAAAGCGTTGTGACAACTAAGAAGCCCACGAAGCCTGAAAGTGCAGCGGCGCCATCTTTGTCTTTAGACATTCCATAAGCAACACCAACAGCGAACAATACTGACATGTTGTCAATGATCGCTGCACCAGCTTTAATAAGAAATGCAGCAAGTGCACTGTTTGCGCCCCAGCCATTTGGGTCGATCCAGTAGCCAATACCCATGAGTATTGCTGCTGCAGGAAGTGTGGCAACCGGCACCATAAGCGCCTTACCCACCTTCTGGAAGTATCCGAGAATGTTCACCTTAAGTTCCCCCTATAGGATTAGATGTTATGTTGAATGACTTATTTCAGCCGTCCAATTTAGTCATCCTAAGTTTATGATATTAATTTTGCTCCGCAAATTAAAAGCTCACCGTTTGTGATCATAATCACCACAATTTGCCCTTTCGGAAGGTTTTTGCTAGCGAGATCATAAAACTTATTTTATTATACGAAAAAATGGCGTTTTAAAGATAATATTCTCGCACTTTATGCAAGGCAGAATCAGTGTTATTTTGGTATCTAGGCGGGTAAATCACTGTAACTTTGCTCTGAAAAAGAATCATAAAAAACCATACAATTATTACTTTTCAGTTAGTTACTATGACAATAACATCGATAAAACGCGACTTGCTGTATGTGACTCGTTATCTAATTCAGTGATACAAACTAAGTACCCATATGACTGAAGCAGTCTCTACTTAGATAACGATATAGAAATTGAATTCTCATCTATAAGGACTAGCTGACTATGTACGCGCTAAGTAACTGTAAAATTTATACCGGTAGTGATGTTCTTACCGATCATGCGGTCATCATCAAAAACGATCTTATTCAATCTATTGTGCCGGTTTCTGAGCTACCTCAAAGCATCGAAGTAAAAGACCTTGCAGGCGCTAATCTAAGTCCAGGCTTTATCGATCTGCAGTTGAACGGTTGTGGCGGTGTAATGCTAAACGATGCAATTACCCCTGAAACCATGCAAATCATGCACCAGGCAAACCTCAAATCTGGCTGTACTAGCTTCCTGCCAACACTCATTACATCATCTGATGAAGATATGCGAACTGCAATTGCCGCAGCTCGTGAGTACCACAACAAATATCAAAATCAATCGCTTGGTTTACACCTCGAAGGTCCTTACCTTAACGTCGCGAAAAAAGGCATCCATAACGTCGATTTTATTCGCCCATCAGACGAAAGCATGATCGACCTTATCTGCGCAAACGCCGATATCGTAGCGAAAGTAACACTAGCACCTGAGCATAACGACCCAGAGCATATTGCGCGATTAAAGGCTGCTGGCATCGTGGTTTCAATTGGCCACACAAATGCAACCTACGCCGAAGCACGTAAAAGCTTTGAAGCAGGCATTACTTTTGCTACACACCTCTTTAATGCAATGACACCAATGGTTGGTCGTGAACCAGGAGTTGTTGGTGCAATTTACGATACTCCTGACGTTTATGCTGGCATTATTGCTGATGGTTTTCACGTCGACTACGCAAACATCCGAATTGCTCATAAAATCAAAGGTGAAAAGCTTGTTTTGGTGACGGATGCCACAGCTCCAGCAGGTGCTAACATTGATCACTTTATTTTTGTCGGTAAGAAAGTATATTACCGAGATGGTAAGTGTGTTGATGAAAATGGCACGCTAGGCGGCTCAGCTTTGACAATGATTGAAGCAGTTCAGAATTCAGTTGAGCACGCGGGGATCGCTTTAGACGAAGCTCTACGAATGGCCACGTTATACCCAGCAACAGCAATTGGTGTTGAGGATCGCCTTGGCCGAGTTCGAAAAGGGATGGTTGCAAACCTGACTATTTTCGATCGTGACTTTAAAGTAAAAGCGACGGTTGTTAACGGACAATACGAGCAAAATTAAGCATGAATGGCGGACAGATTGGTAATGTAGATTTAGTAAAACAGCTTAACAGCGCTGCGGTATATAGGCTGATTGATCAGCAAGGTCCTATCTCCCGTATTCAAGTCGCGGACGTGAGTCAGCTCGCGCCTGCTAGTGTTACCAAAATAACCCGCCAACTTTTAGAGCGCGGCCTTATTAAGGAGGTCGCCCAACAAGCTTCAACTGGTGGTCGTCGTGCGATCTCTTTGACTACTGAAGTCAAACCTTTTCATTCGATTGCCGTTCGCTTAGGTCGAGATTACGTACAGTTCAGTTTATACGATTTAGGTGGTACCGCGCTGGCAGAAGATCAGCATGAACTGCACTACACTAACCAAGCAGACTTAATCGCAGGACTTATCGATTTATTAAAAGATTTCGTAAGCCGATGCGAAGACAAAATTGATCAACTCATCGCTATCGGCATCACTTTACCGGGCCTTGTTAACCCAACAACTGGCGTGGTCGAATACATGCCTAATACCGATATCGATAATCTTGCTCTCGGTGAAATTGTTGGAGAGAAGTTTAATACAGCATGCTTTGTTGGCAACGACGTACGTGGCATGGCGTTGGCTGAGCACTACTTTGGAGCAAGCCAAGACTGCCAGGATTCTATTTTGGTTAGCGTCCACCGCGGTACTGGCGCAGGTATTATCGTTAACGGCCAGGTTTTTCTTGGTTTTAACCGCAACGTCGGTGAAATTGGTCATATCCAAATTGACCCGCTTGGTGAGCAATGCCAATGTGGAAACTTTGGCTGTTTAGAAACCGTAGCTGCAAACCCAGCGATTATTCAACGAGTGAAGCAACTGATTACTCAAGGATACGAATCAAGCTTAACCGACCTTGAAAACATCACAATTGAAGCGGTATGTCAGCACGCAATGAATGGTGATGAACTTGCGAAACAGAGTTTAGTGCGAGTGGGCAACCAGCTAGGTAAAGCGATTGCGATTACGGTTAACTTATTTAATCCACAGAAAATTGTAATTGCTGGCGATATTACTGCAGCACAAGATATTGTTTTCCCTGCAATTCAACGCAACGTAGAGAATCAATCTCTTAAAACTTTCCATAACGACCTCCCTATCGTGGCTTCTCACATTGATAAGCAGCCAACGATGGGCGCATTTGCGATGATTAAACGCGCTATGCTAAACGGAGTTTTGTTACAAAAGTTACTGGAAGACTAAGTTTATACAACCAATTGAGTTACAATCTCGGGCTGTGTTTTCACAGCCCGTTTTTGTATATCAGGAATACAGCTTAACAGTATGGAAATTATTCTAATTACAGCCGCTTTTTTAGCTGGTTTTATTGCGCTTAAATGCAGCCTCCCTCCCCTCGTTGGTTTTCTACTAGCTGGATTTGGCTTGCATGCATTTGGTTACCAAAGCAATGACGTTATCGTCACTCTCGCAGATCTTGGTGTTACTCTTCTTCTGTTTACTATTGGACTCAAACTCGATGTAAAAACCCTGCTGTCCAAAGAAATATGGGGAGGGGCAACCGCCCACAACATACTCTCTACCGCTTTTTTTGCCCTAGCGTTATCCGGCTTAAAACTACTGGGCTTGACTTCGCTAGCCAGTATGGACGGCAGCCAAATCCTGCTTTTAGCTTTTGCACTATCGTTCTCTAGTACCGTTTTTGCCGTAAAAGCATTGCAAGAAAAAGGCGAAATGAACGCGACCTACGGCACACTCGCGATCGGTATCTTGGTTATGCAAGATATTTTTGCCGTAGTATTCCTGACTGCTTCAACCGGAAAAGTCCCAGAATGGTATGCCATCGGTTTGTTCGCACTGCCTTTCCTTCGTCCCCTATTCTATAAGCTGCTCGATAAAGTTGGCCACGGCGAAATGCTGGTGCTATTCGGTATTTTCTTCGCGCTTGTTGTCGGTGCTGGGCTATTCGAGTTGGTCGGGATGAAACCAGACTTGGGCGCGCTAATTTTAGGCATGCTACTCGCAGGTCACCCAAAAGCCTCAGAACTATCCAAGTCATTATTCAATATGAAGGAGCTCTTTTTAGTCTGCTTCTTTTTAAACATTGGTTTATCCGCCTCATTGAGCGTGAATGGCGTCGTTCTCGCCCTGCTATTTATCTTACTGCTACCAATCAAAGGACTCTTGTACTTCGTCACTATTAATCATTTTAAGTTTCGAGTACGTACCTCTTTGCTCGCCTCTTTATCACTATTTAACTACAGTGAGTTTGGTCTTATTGTTGCAGGGTTGGCCTATAAAATGGGCTGGATGCCAAGTGATATGCTTGCTGCGATTGCGGTTGCGGTGTCGGTATCCTTTGTAATTTCCGCGCCACTTAACCGCCTTAGCCATAAAATTTATCAACATTCAGGTAAGTGGCTGCAAGAGACAGCGGTAGAAAAGCTCAATCAACGCGACCAACTCATCAACCCAGGTCATGCCCAAGTATTGATCTTAGGTATGGGGCGTATTGGAACGGGCGCTTATGATGAGCTACGCTCACGCTATGGCAAAATTTCATTGGGTATAGAAATTCGTGAAGACGCTGCACATCATCATCGTTCAGAAGGAAGAAATGTGATTTCTGGTGATGCCACCGACCCGGATTTCTGGGAGCGAATTTTAGATACAGGTCATGTAAAACTGGTTCTGCTTGCAATGCCACATCATCAAGGTAACCAAACAGCACTTGAGCAGCTTAAACGCAGAAAATATAAGGGGCAAATTGCCGCTATCGCCGAATACCCAGATCAATTGGAAGGCTTACTTGAAAATGGCGTTGACGCAGCATTCAATATATATAGTGAAGCTGGTAGCGGTTTTGCTCGACACGTCTGTAAACAACTTCAGCCTAAATTCACACCAATTAAATAAGCAACAGCACTGATATTTTTTGAAAGGCTTTCTATTAATAGAAAGCCTTTTTTGTATAGTTTTTATACCAAACCTTGATCTCATTCACCAAAACAACGGTTGAGTTAAATATTTTCCATACAACAAGGCCTTTTATCATTTTTTTAATCACAAAACGTTGCTTTTTTTATTAGTAATGGCAAATTTAAACCATACCGATTAGAAATTGTTTAGTTTAGTAAGGATGTAGTATGTGTTCAGTATTTGGCATTTTAGACATTAAAAGCGATGCAGCCGCATTGCGCCCTATCGCATTAGAGATGTCGAAAAAACTTCGTCACCGTGGCCCAGACTGGTCTGGGATTTACTCTTCAGAGCGTGCTATTTTAGCGCACGAGCGCTTGGCGATTGTTGGTCTAAATAGTGGTGCACAGCCGCTATACAGCCCTGATAAGAAGCTCATCCTTGCCGTCAATGGTGAAATCTACAACCATAAAGAAATTCGTGCTCGTTACGAAGGAAAGTACGAATTTCAAACCGATTCAGACTGTGAAGTCATTCTTGCACTTTACCAAGATATGGGTGCAGATCTCCTTGAAGAACTAAACGGTATTTTCGCTTTTGTGCTCTACGACGAAGAAAAAGATGAGTATTTAGTCGGCCGTGACCATATTGGTATTATCCCTCTTTATCAAGGTCACGATGAGCATGGTAACTACTATGTGGCATCAGAGATGAAGGCTCTTGTTCCAGTATGTAAAACAGTAAGTGAATTCCCTCCTGGTAGCTACTACAGCTCTAAAGATACTCAGCCAACACGTTACTATGTTCGTGACTGGAACGAGTACGCAGCAGTACAAGGTAACAGCACTAGCAAAGAAGAATTGACGGAAGCGCTAGAAGCGGCTGTTAAACGCCAACTAATGACTGACGTGCCTTACGGTGTGCTTCTTTCAGGTGGTCTAGATTCTTCTATTACATCTGCGGTAGCAAAACGCTTTGCAGCGATGCGTATTGAAGATGATGAAAAGTCTGAAGCTTGGTGGCCTCAACTGCACTCTTTTGCTGTTGGCCTAGAAGGCGCGCCTGACCTGAAAGCAGCTCGCGAAGTTGCCGACCAAATTGGTACCGTTCACCACGAAATGACGTACACGATTCAAGAAGGTTTGGACGCGATTCGTGACGTGATTTACCACATTGAAACGTATGACGTGACGACTATCCGCGCATCAACACCTATGTTCTTAATGGGTCGTAAGATCAAAGCGATGGGTATCAAGATGGTATTGTCTGGTGAGGGCGCTGACGAAATCTTTGGTGGCTACCTTTACTTCCACAAAGCGCCAAACGCGAAAGAGTTCCACGAGGAGACTGTGCGTAAACTGCTTGCTCTGAACATGTTCGACTGTGCTCGTGCTAACAAGTCGCTGGCAGCATGGGGAGTTGAAGGACGCGTACCTTTCCTAGATAAAGAGTTCATTGATGTAGCAATGCGCTTGAACCCAGCAGACAAGATGTGTGGCAACGGTAAAATGGAGAAACACATCCTTCGTGAGTGCTTCGAGCACTACCTGCCAGAATCGATCGCATGGCGTCAAAAAGAGCAGTTCTCTGATGGCGTTGGCTACAGCTGGATCGATACGCTGAAAGAAGTAGCAGAACAGAAAGTGACAGACCAGCAGATGGAAACAGCTCAATATCGATTCCCATACAACACGCCAACGACAAAAGAAGGCTACGTGTACCGTGAAATCTTTGAAGAGTTATTCCCACTTCCATCAGCAGCAGAGTGTGTACCAGGAGGCCCTTCAGTAGCGTGTTCTTCAGCGAAGGCGATTGAATGGGATGAATCGTTCCAAAACTGTGTTGACCCATCAGGTCGTGCAGTACAGACCGTTCACAACGACTCATACTAATTCTCTACGATAAAGATAAGGGTTGGTTCGTCCAACCCTTTTAAAACAGACAAAAAATTAGATACGATCAAAAAGAGGTGCTTTTGCACCTCTTTTTATGTTTGATGGAATTAGGCTATTTTAAATCTAAATCACTATTGTCTATGCTGACAGGCACACGCTTGGTGATCATCTGAACTAGCATAATTGAGCGTTTCTCACCATCTTGTTCTTGGAAGATGGCATCTATGCCCGCAAATTGACCGCTTTTAACTCTAATTTGATCGCCTGGTTTTGGCATACATTCAGAAACGGTATTGTCATTACAACACTTTTCTAGCTGCATCAATTCGAAGACCAAGTCACCTTGAACTTCTTTCGGTTGAGCACCAAAACGCACAAAGTCAACAACACCTCGAGTAGAGCGGACTGAGGTGAAGTTTGGCCCTTGCTCATAATCAAAGTAAGCGAATACGTAACAAGGAAACAGCGGTTCCTCGACTTTTTGTCTTTTACCGCGCAAAATCTTCTCAACTTCTACAGTTGGATAAAAGCACTCTACACCTTGATTTTCAAGGTGTTGTTTCGCCCTAACCTGCTCCCCACGTTTACAATAAAGTAGATACCAACGTTTCATCTTTTTACTAGCCAATTCTATTTTGTTTTTATCCTAGCATTAAGCCAAAGTTGAGTCATTGATATTCAGTTTATCTATAAAAGTATGATTATACATCGCTCGCATTAACGACATTTTTCAGCAACTTACGATAAAGAAGTCCATAGGCAAAAATGGAAATTAAGTTTGTAACACAACCAATACACCATCATATAATCTGCAAATCCAATCAAAAACAGCCACTTAACAAACAAAAATAGTTGAATGGCAAAATTTTATTATTTGTCACTCGTTGAATTGCATTGTATACGTAGAAGTCGTTAAAAAATGTAATAACTATTATTAGAAGAGCTTATGTCAAACCAACATCAATATTTTGGTCATCCACGTGGCCTGTTCTTATTGTTCGGTACTGAACTGTGGGAACGCTTTTCTTACTACGCAATGCGTGCCATTCTCGTGCTTTACCTCACCGATACAACAATGAATGGCGGCCTTGGCTGGTCAACCAAAGACGCATTAGACCTATACGGCATATACACAGGGCTTGTGTATATCACGCCTCTTATCGGTGGTTACCTAGCAGATAACTATTTAGGTCAACGTCGCTCAATTTTGCTTGGTGGCGCGTTAATGGCCATCGGCCAGTTTACTCTTGCACTTCCTGCTGATGCTTTAGGTATTGGTTCGCTACACAGTTTCTATTTAGGTCTTGGCCTACTTATCACTGGTAACGGTCTCTTTAAGCCAAATATCTCAACCATGGTTGGCGACCTTTATCAAGAAGGTGACAACCGTCGTGACGGCGCATTCACTATCTTTTATATGGGTATCAACTTAGGTGCATTACTTGCCGGCGTCGTTTCTGGCTCTGTGACAACCTCTTACGGTTGGAAAGCAGGCTTTGTTGCCGCTGGTGTGGGTATGCTGGTTAGCCTAGTGATGCAAATGGTACTGGCTCAATCATGGCTTGGTGATATTGGTCGTGAACCAGCGGCGAAACGAGATCTAAACAACAAAAACGCCACCACGAAGCAGCCACTCACCAAAGAAGAAGTGAATCGACTAAAAGTAATTCTGGTCATGAGCTTATTCACTATTGTCTTCTGGGCAGGCTTTGAACAAGCTGGTGGTCTGATGAACATCTACACTCAACAATATACTGATCGCATGATTGGTGGTTTCGAAGTTCCTGCTGCGTGGTTCCAATCACTAAACCCATTTTTCATTATTACTCTAGCGCCA
This sequence comes from Vibrio sp. Vb2131, assembly GCF_033338535.1. Lineage (NCBI taxonomy): Bacteria > Pseudomonadati > Pseudomonadota > Gammaproteobacteria > Vibrionales > Vibrionaceae > Vibrio > Vibrio sp. Vb2131. Next base: position 27,964 of record NZ_JAWOSW010000014.1, on the reverse strand, counting down.
GTTCTGGCTGTCCTTTGGGTAAAATTGGGTAAACGTGAACCTACTTCGCCAGTGAAATTTGCGATGGCACTATTTTTCTTGGCGATTGGTTTCCTTTGTATGGTTGGCGCAGTGCTAGAACAAGGTGGAGATACAACAGTAAAAACATCGATGTTATGGTTGGTCGGCGCTTTCTTCTTCCACACATTAGGCGAGCTGTGTTTATCACCAATTGGTCTTTCATTGGTAACTAAATTAGCACCGCTTCGCTTAGCTTCACTTATGATGGGTGCATGGTTTGGCTGTAATGCGATTGCTAACTATGTTGCGGGCTATGTGGGCTCTCACGTAGGCGAGTTAGGCGCTATGGCTATCTTTAGTGGTATTGCGGTCAGCGCAACCGTAAGTGGCGTAATTTTGCTCCTATTCTCTAATACACTCGTTCGCTGGATGCATGGCGCTGAAAATACGCACAGCACGGCAGAGCAAGTAGAAGAGCAGCAAGTACAAGTTGCTTGATCGCTCAACTAAACGTAGAAAGGGTCGCTATTGCGACCCTTTTTTGTATCTAAAGTTTAGATTGAACTAACTCAACCATCATCTCGATATGAAGTTCACTATCGTTCAAACAAGGGATGTAGGTAAAGTTTTCGCCACCAGCTTCAAGGAAAATCTCTTTACACTCTTCCGAGATCTCTTCCAACGTCTCTAAACAATCTGACGAAAATGCAGGGGTCACAACATTAATATTTTTCACACCCTTTGCAGGAAGTGCTTCTAGGGTCTTATCGGTATAAGGTTGAAGCCACTCTTCTCTCCCAAATCGGGACTGATACGTCATGCCAATTTGTTGTTCGCTTAAACCTAACGCTTCCCCAAGCAAGCGAGTCGTCTCTTCACAATGCTGTGGGTAAACATCACCATTGTCAGCATAGCGTTTTGGAATACCATGATAAGAACACAGCAGGTAATCTCCCTGGCCATTCTTTTGCCAATGTTCACGAACTGAATGCGCTAACGCTTCAATATATTTCGGGTGATTGTAATAATCACGAATAAAGCTAAAGCCCGGCATCACAGGCAGGTTTTTAAATGCTTTAGTGATTCCGTCAGAAACCGCTGCCGTTGTTGTGCCCGAGTATTGCGGATACAAAGGTAAAACAATGACTTCATCAACGCCTTGCGCCAATAGGGCTTCAAAGCCTGATTGTAAACTTGGGTTACCATACGTCATACCAAGCTCTACAGGTATATCAAGCTTTTGTGCTAACTTTTCAGTTTGGCGTTTAGAGTACACCATCAACGGCGAGCCCTCTTCCATCCATACTGATTGATAGAGTTTGGCAACTTTAGGAGCTCGGATAGGAAGGATAACGCCGTGCAATAGTGGACACCAAAGCCATCGAGTCATGTCTACCACTCGGTGATCATGAAGAAACTGACTTAAAAAGCGCTTTACGGCAGGAGCGGTTGGTGCGTCAGGAGTTCCCAGGTTAACTAGGAGTACACCCTGTTTATTATTCTCTTTCATAACATCCTATTCATGGTAAACGGCTTGGTTCATATATTTAAGTAACCTCGAAGTAACGAATAGCCGAGCTGAAGTTAATTAGATATATGTTTACGAGTAAACTAAAAAAAGCGACCACTTGGGCCGCTTTCAATATATCAAAATATTAAATTTTTGACTTCAGCAAATTAAGATAGTGCTTTCTCGATATCCGCACTAACTTCAGCTACTTGCTTAGTACCATCAAACTTAAGGTACTTAGTCTTGCCTGCTTCAGCTTCTTTGCCGTAGTAGTTGATTAGCGGCGCAGTTTGCTCGTGGTAAACACCTAGACGAGCACGTACTGTTTCTTCTTTGTCGTCATCACGAACAACAAGATCTTCACCAGTTACATCATCTTTACCTTCCACTTTAGGCGGGTTGTAAACCACGTGGTAAGTACGACCAGAAGGAAGGTGAGCACGACGACCAGCCATACGCTCAACAATTACATCGTCTGCAACGTCAAATTCGATAACGTAGTCTACGTCTACGCCCATTTCTTTTAGGCCGTCAGCTTGAGGGATAGTACGTGGGAAACCATCTAGTAGGAAACCGTTTGCACAGTCTTCTTGAGCGATGCGCTCTTTGATAAGACCAAGGATGATTTCATCAGAAACTAGCTGACCAGCGTCAATAACAGCTTTAGCTTGTTTACCAAGCTCTGTACCTGCTTTGATAGCAGCACGAAGCATATCACCAGTAGAGATTTGTGGAATACCGTATTTTTCCATGATGAAGTTTGCTTGTGTGCCTTTACCTGCACCTGGAGCACCTAGAAGAATGATGCGCATGATTTATCCTCTTTAATATTTAAGATTTATACCGAAGCTCACAATAGCTGACCTCTTAGACATCAAACCTGAGAAGCACCTGCAACGATAAGTTTCGGTATAACGTATATAGGCGAGCAAAAATACACGCCTTATTACTCACATTCAAGTCGCAGATTCTATCACAGGTTCTCTGAGCAAAGAGTGTATTAAGACTAAAGAATGTTAACAGTACCCTCTTTCACGCCCTATTGATTATTAACTCAGCACTTGAGATGCAAAATTTTGCGACAACAAACAAAAAGCTCGCGAAATGCGAGCTTTTTGATTTGCAGAGGTTATTACACCTTAGTCAAAAGTTGATTAACGGCTCCTAAGAACTCTGTTGGATCCTCAATAGAGCCTCGCTCCGCTAGCATTGCCTGACCAAGCAGAACTTCAACCCAGCGACCAAACGCTTCTTCATCGGCTTCGTCAGCCATACGCTTAACCAATTTGTGCTCAGGGTTTAGCTCAAAGATGTATTTCACTTCCGGCACAGCTTGACCAGCTGCCGCAAGAAGCTTCGCCATTTGAGTACCCATTTCGTAATCGTCCGTTACCACAACAGCAGGCGTAGATGCGAGTTTGAAGGTGGTACGAACTTCTTTCACACGATCGCCTAGGTAAGACTTCGTGCGCTCTACAACCGACTTGAACTCTTCTTCGGTTTCTTTTTGCTTCTCTTTTTCTGCTTCATCTTCAAACTGACTTAGATCAAGCCCAGCTTTAGTGATTGACTGGAACTGTTTACCATCAAACTCAGTTAAGTAGTTCATCAGCCACTCATCAATGCGGTCGTACATCAAAATAACTTCAATGCCTTTCGCTTTGAACTGTTCTAAGTGAGGGCTGTTTTTCGCAGCTGCATAGCTGTCTGCCGTCAAGTAGTAGATCTTATCTTGACCTTCTTTCATGCGCTCAACGTAAGACGCCAAGCCCACAGTTTGCTCAGAAGAGTCCACTTCAGTTGAGGCAAAGCGCAATAAACCTGCAACTTTCTCTTTGTTTGCAAAGTCCTCCGCAGGGCCCTCTTTCATCACAAGACCAAACTCTTTCCAGAATGATTGGTATTTCTCTTCGTCATTCTTGGCCATACGTTCAAGCATCGTTAGCACGCGCTTAGTACAAGCATTACGTAGAGACTGAGTCACTTTATTGTCTTGTAAGATCTCACGCGATACGTTTAGCGGTAAATCGTTTGAGTCTATTAAACCACGTACGAAGCGTAAGTATGACGGCATAAATTGCTCTGCATCGTCCATAATGAATACGCGCTGTACGTACAGTTTCAAGCCTGATTTGTGGTCGCGGTTCATCATATCCCAAGGTGCTTTCGATGGGATGTATAGTAAGCTCGTGTAGTCGTTTTTACCTTCTACACGGTTATGACTCCAGACCAAGGGATCGGCAAAGTCATGTGATACGTGCTTGTAGAACTCTTGATACTCTTCTTCTGAAATATCAGATTTGTTACGCGTCCACAGTGCCTGGGCTTTGTTGATTTGCTCCCACTTTTTCTCATCTGTTTCCTTGCCTTCGTCATCACGAACGACAGTTTGGATTGAAACAGGAATGCCGATGTGATCAGAGTACTTACTGATAACGTCACGTAGACGCCACTCATTCAAAAACTCTTTACCCTCTTCACGCATATGAAGAATGATGTCGGTACCACGTGACTCTTTGGTAATGTTTTCGATGGTGTACTCACCTTCACCCGCTGAGTGCCATTGTACCGCTTCATCAGCGGCTAGACCCGCAGCGCGAGTGCGCACGGTAACGGCGTCAGCAACGATAAATGCCGAGTAGAAACCAACACCAAACTGACCAATAAGCTGAGAGTCTTTGCTCTGCTCTTCAGATAGCTTTGAGAAAAACTCGGCTGTTCCAGATTTTGCGATTGTTCCTAAGTGCTCAATCACATCATCACGGCTCATACCGATACCGTTATCAGAAATGGTTAAGGTATTTGCGCTTTCATCAAACGACAGCTTCACGCAAAGGTCTGCATTACCTTCGTATAGATCTGGGTTAGATAACGCCTGAAAGCGCAGTTTGTCTGATGCATCTGATGCGTTAGAGATCAGCTCGCGCAAAAAGATCTCTTTATTTGAATAAAGAGAATGGATCATTAAATGCAGTAGTTGTTTTACTTCTGATTGAAAACCACGAGTTTCTTTATTTTGAGATACGGTTTCGCTCATGTGTGCTCCATAACATCTAAACTAATTGGCTTTTTCATAGGGACAAGTTTGTGACTTTCCCCTTGAAATCACCTTACCGAGATGTCATTTAACATGTGGCTGACAAATGTAAATTCAAGGTCAATATTGCTAAAAACGGTGTTTTTTTAGAAAATTTTAATTATCCTACCCGTCTAAAAGCATCTAAAATGTCGTGCGCACTCCAAGCGCCTCGGTAATTTTGTGACATAAATCACCATAATTACAACATCATCCATCTAAGAAGAACTAAATGACTAACATTGGCACCAAATTTCTACTTGCTCAAAGGTTCACCTTTGATCCAAATAGTAATTCGCTCGCTGACCAACAAAACGGCAACGACGTTGTACGATTAGGAAGCAACGAAAGCCGTATACTTCTGATGTTGGCAGAGAGACCAAACGAAGTTTTAACCCGTAACGAGCTTCACGAGTTTGTTTGGCGTGAGCAAGGTTTTGAGGTGGATGACTCAAGCCTGACTCAAGCGATTTCTACTCTGCGTAAGATGTTGAAGGATTCAACAAAATCTCCAGAGTTTGTTAAAACGGTACCTAAACGTGGCTACCAACTCATTTGTTCAGTGGAACGCTTGAGCCCATTTTCTACTGACTCTAACACTGACGTTGAAGAAACCGCTTCTGAACACGAAGCGCCAGCAGTGGAGTTAGAAGCGAGCGATACACCACCAACAGAGATAGTGACCGATACTACTGCTGATCTTGAGCCTCAAGTAGAGCCGACTAAAACTCAGCCGAAGCCAGCATCTAACACGATTAACTGGCTACCGCGTGTCATTATCTTTTTGTCTCTGCTGCTTCCTGTTTGCGTATTGTTATTCACGAACCCTGCGGAATCCCAATTCCGTCAGATTGGTGAGTATCAAAATGTACCAGTGATGACACCTGTAAATCACCCTCAAATCAACAACTGGTTGCCTTCAATAGAGCAATGCATTGAGCGCTACGTGAAGCACCATGCAGAAGACTCGTTGCCAGTGGAAGTGATTGCCACTGGTGGACAAAATAACCAGCTGATTCTGAACTATATTCATGACAGTAACCACTCTTACGAGAACGTAACACTGCGTATTTTCGCAGGTCAAAACGATCCAACAGACATCTGCAAATAAAGGAGGCCAATATGAAGATTAAATTAGCATCTGCGGTTTTGGCCGTATCCGTTCTTTTCAGCAGTTGGTTGTATTGGGGAAGTGACCTAAAAGTGGAGCAGCTCCTCACAGCAAACGAATGGCAGTCGACCATGGTGACAGTCATTACAGACAGCTTGCCTGACGATACTGTCGGCCCACTACGCCGAGTTAATGTTGAATCAAACGTGAAATATCTCCCTAATGGTGACTATATTCGCGTAGCAAATATAAAACTATTTGCTCAAGGTTCAACCGCAGAATCAACGATAAATATCTCGGAAAAAGGCCGCTGGGAAGTAAGTGACAACTATTTGTTGGTCTCGCCTTCGGAGTTTAAAGATATTTCATCTTCTCAATCAAAAGACTTTTCCGAAGCACAGCTACGTTTGATTACTCAAATTTTTAAGCTAGATGCGGAGCAAAGTCGTCGTATTGACGTCGTGAACGAAAAAACACTCTTGCTCACTAGCTTGAACCACGGTTCTTCGGTACTGTTTAAAAACTAATTTTGATTGGATGATAAGGGGGCAGACGCCCCCTTTGTTTTGCTTATGGATTGGCTAGATACCACTACTCTCTTTTTCGGTTCACTAATCGCCAACACGCTGGCTTCACTTTCCGGTGGCGGAGCAGGCTTGCTTCAATTCCCTTTACTCATCTTTCTCGGCTTACCGTTCTCCGTTGCGCTAGGCACACATAAGGTGGCTTCGGTCGCTTTAGGCTTAGGCGCAGCAAGCACGCATTTAATATCAGGCACTATTAAATGGAAAATCGCGCTCTACCTTATCTTGTCCGGTAGTATTGGCGTGATTTTAGGGGCTAACTTAATTGTACAGATCCCTGATGGTATCGCGGAAAAGATGCTCGGTACGATGATCCTAGCGCTAGGTATCTACTCGCGATTTAAGACATCGCTAGGCCAAGCTGAAGTAATACGTAACCGTCATCCTATCGGTTGGGTTATTGGTGGAATTGGCTTACTGTTTATCGGCATCATTAACGGATCTCTTACCGCAGGTTCTGGTTTGCTCGTGACACTATTTTTGGTGCGCTGGTTTGGTTACGACTACAAACAAGCCGTTGCTTACACCATGATTTGTGTCGGCCTGTTTTGGAATGGCATTGGAGGCATTGCCGTCGTACAGGCAGGGGCGCCTATTCACTGGGCTTGGTTACCTGTTTTATTGTTAAGCTCTTTTCTAGGCGGCAGTTTAGGCGCATGGGCCGCGACTCGATACAGTAACAGAGTGATTAAAGTTGCATTCGAAATTCTCACGTTTGCCGTGGGCATCAAGTTGCTGGTTTAAAAAGATTAAAAGGAAAGTTTCATGGATAAAGCAATCATTGATATTTATTACTGCCGCCAGTGCAACTGGATGTTGCGTTCAACTTGGCTATCGCAAGAATTACTGCATACTTTTAGCGAAGAAATAGAAACAATCAGCTTACACCTGGACACAGGTGGTCGCTTCGAAATTTTCTGTAATGGCCAGCAAATTTGGGAACGGAAAAAAGACAGCGGCTTTCCTGAAGCCAAGGTGCTAAAACAGCGCGTAAGAGACATTATCGACCCAGAACGCGATTTAGGACATTCAGACACAAAATAGGGAGCAATTCGCTCCCTATTTTTTACTTAGTAAAACCGTTAAATCATGGTTTGTGCTAATACTTCGCCTTCTGGCGTTTTTACCGTTAGCTTATTGCCTTCTAGAGTACCAAAGCTTCTCGGTAAGCCATTACGTGGGAATGTCATCGAGCCTGGGTTGAATATAATGGCTCCATCTTGCATCTCTGCGACGGGAACATGTGTATGACCGTGGGCGATGATATCACCTTCACGCAGTGGCGGCCGTTTTTCAGAGTTGTACAAGTGACCATGAGTCAAAAAGATTCTCTTGCCAGATTCAAGTAGCACCCATGAGTAATCCATCATCATTGGAAACTTCAATAGCATTTGGTCTACTTCACTATCACAGTTGCCACGTACAGAAATAATTTGATCACTGTATTGGTTCAATAAGTCTACTACCTGTGGAGGGTTGTAGCCTTCCGGAATAGGGTTTCGCGGCCCATGGTTTAGCGTATCTCCTAGCAAAATCAGGTGGTGCGCACCAGAAGCCAAAAATAGATCAATGGTTTCTTTAGTTGCTGGCAAAGAGCCATGCAGGTCTGAGGCAAAAAATAGTTTCACGACATCGTCTCCTCAAAAAGTATGAGGTCATTCTACGGCATTTTTTTAGCAGCTCAACCTACGACGGTTTGAATACTACTGATAGCGCAATGATTCAATGACCATAGGCAAAACATAGAACCATGCTGCATACGCTGTTCCAACCAACACCAGTATCCAAAACACCATCGACATAAATTTTGATTTGGCTAGATGGTGCAGCGGATCGGGCTCTCCGCATCCTGGACATGCATGAGCGCGTTTTGAGATTTGTTTCTCACACACGGGGCAAGAGACTAAAGGCATGATACAGATTCCTCGACATTAGGCTTAGGGCGCAAAGAATAATGGTGAATTAACACATATGCAACCTAACATATATTAAATATTTTAGTTCTTTGTAACAGTCGCTGACTTGAGAAAAAATTCGTTGATTTTTCATTTATATCAACCTATTACACTTCTTCTCGCACCATACCATTGATGACAATATTGTTATAACTCACCATCCCAATGACCTCGCCACTTTCAATGACCGGCGCTCTGCTTATGCCAAATCGCTCAAACAAACGGGCACAATATTTTACGTTCATATCTGGTTCGACACACAAAGCGGGCTTGGTCATGATTTCATAAATATTTGTGCGCTGAGGAGAACGATTATTCGCCAGCACCTTTTTGGCGATATCATTCATCAACACGATGCCATATTCATCATTATCATCTCGCTTTTTCACCACCAGCGCTTTGACTTGGTATTTTTTCGCTAGCGTTATGCCTTCGTATACGGTCATCAGTCCATCAACCATTACATACGTTGCCGCCATAACATCTCGAACTCTAATTATCGTTTGATCACTCATAATTCATCCTCGACTACTTTGGTCAATGTCTCGACTTGATGCGCGACACCGACTGCATCTTCAATATCGATCTGAATAGCAATCCCCTGTCCCGACTCTCTGTCAAATTCACCAACCTCATTAATGGTTTCTAATATGTGTCGAGAGAGATGTTCCTCGACCACAAACAGCAGCACATCTTTTTGCACTTCTAGCGTTAAACCAAAAAACGTTCGCTTTTGATTTAAACCTTGCCCGCGAGCATTGTTAATCACTGTTGCACCGGTCGCACCAGCATCGCGTGCAGCGTCCAACACCTTGTCTGTTTTGCTGTCTTCAACAAACGCAAGTATCAATTTAAAGCGCATTTTCTTCTTCCTCCGAGACGTTTTTATTCAGCCACTGGGTTATTTGCGCATAGCCCATCACAGAGATCATAGGAAATAGACTGGCAAACGCGATCAAGCCAAAGCCATCAATCATTGGGTTTCTTCCAGGGACGGTCGAAGCAAGCCCTAACCCTAATGCAGTTACAAGTGGGACAGTGACGGTAGAAGTTGTTACGCCTCCAGAATCGTAGGCGAGTGGAACAATAAGCTTAGGAGCGTAAAACGTTTGAATCACAACGACGATGTAACCCGCGATGATGTAATAATGAATGGGATCGCCCACGACAATCCGGTAACTCCCTAATGCAATACCAATTGCCACCCCAAACGCAACGGCTACGCGCAAGCCGTTAATACTGATACTGCCTCCAGAGACTTGGTTTGCTTTTATCGCTACAGCGATTAAAGAAGGCTCTGCAATCGTGGTACTAAAGCCTATAAAAAAGGCGAAGGTGTAAACCCAATAGTAGTCGACCCACATTAAGGCTTTCCCTACAGATACTTTGAACTCTTGTAAAAACTCCGGCTCCGTTAATTGCACAGCCATCGTCTCCCCAAGTGGAAACAACGCCATTTCTAATCCAAGTAAAAAAAGAGCTAGCCCGAGAATCACATAAACGAACCCAAGCAAAACTTTCTTAAGGTTGCTAACAGGACGCCTTAACACCGCTAACTGAAAACCAAAAATAATGCTGGCGATGGGAACGACGTCTCGAACGGTCGATAATAAAGTGTCTAGGAAATGATCAATTGAAATCATGTTACGACCATTCCGTAAACCATCACAAACATCATCGGTAACAGCGAGGCAAAAGCGATTAAACCAAAGCCATCCACCATAGGGTTGCGCCCTTTAATAGAAGACGCTAAACCGACGCCCAGTGCAGTGACCAAAGGTACTGTTATGGTGGACGTTGTTACACCTCCTGAATCGTAAGCGACGCCAATAATGGCTTCAGGTGCAAACCACGTCAGTATTACAACGCCTACATAGCCACCAATTATCATGTAATGAATCGGCCACCCTTTTAAGATACGCAAAACGCCGATAACGATGGCTATCCCCACAGAGAGAGCTACTGTTACTCGAAGTCCTTCTCCGTAATCCTGCATGGACTGCTCTGAGTTAGCGATCATTCCGCCCTCTGCCGCAACTTCTGAGGCTTCTTCCGCTACCGCGGTCAATGCAGGTTCAGCTATCGTGGTGCCAAACCCCAAACAAAACGCAAAGACTAATAACCAAAACACGCTGCCTTTTTTTGCAAAGGCTTGAGCCATACTCTCTCCGATAGGAAAAAGACCAAGTTCTAGGCCAAAGATAAAAAAGGTTAATCCTAAAACGACAAGCAACAAGCCAAAAAGAATGGAGACCAGGTTGGGCAGCGGCTCTTGCAAAACGACTAATTGGAAAAAAGTGATAACAATGATGATGGGTAATAAGTCACGAGCACTATTGAGGAGCGCTCGAAAAAGCGCAACAAATGCTTCCATGCCTATCCTCCTTGATTGTGCAAACTGATTACGCTCGTTCCAATGAGCGATAACTTCTAGTTTGGCATAGATTTCACTCTTCTACCGTGAATGCACTAGCGCCATCTATAACATTTAGTTACATATTTTCTAATATGTGAAGTTAATAGCCTCTCTGCCAGCTTGTCACTATCCCAGAAATAATGGTGTTGAGATGATCAAGCTAAGCACAAAACGACTATAATGTTCTAATACGTGTACATTCAAAGAGATAACATGAAGATATTACTCACAGGTGGCACTGGGTTTATTGGCTCGGAGTTGCTCAAGCTGCTATCAACTCACCAGGTTATGCTACTTACACGCTCTCCAGAGCGAGCAAAACAACGCCTACAGCATGCTGATCTGGGTAATATCGAATACCTTGACTCGCTCGAGTCGTTCGCCGATCTCAACCACGTTGATGCCGTCATTAATCTTGCAGGTGAGCCTATTGCGGATAAAAGGTGGACCAGCGAGCAAAAAGAAAAAGTCTGCAAAAGTCGTTGGAAAATTACCGAGCAAATTGTTGAGCTGATCCACGCAAGTACCGAACCTCCCTCTGTTTTTATTAGTGGCTCGGCAGTTGGCTACTATGGTGATCAACAAGACCATCCGTTTGATGAGTGCTTACATGTTAATAGCGACGACTTTCCTCACGAGGTTTGTGCAAAGTGGGAGCAAATAGCCAAGCGCGCAGAGTCGGAACAAACACGGGTTTGTCTACTGAGAACTGGCGTGGTACTCGGCCTCAATGGTGGTGCGTTGGCAAAGATGCTATTACCTTACAAGCTTGGCGTAGGCGGCCCACTTGGGAACGGTAATCAGTACATGCCTTGGATTCACATCCTAGATATGGTCCGCGCCATCATGTACTTGCTTGAAACACCACATGCCCACGGTGCATTCAATATGTGCGCCCCCCATCCTGTGACTAATCGTATATTCAGCGGTACACTAGCTAAAACGCTCAAACGTCCGCATATCTTGTTCACGCCTAAATGGGCGATTGAACTCCTAATGGGAGAATCTTCCTGCTTATTGTTCGATAGCATGAGAGCCAAACCCAAAAAACTCACCGAACTGGGCTTTAAATTTAGCTACTCCAGAATAGAGCCAGCACTCAAGCACTTGCTTCATGACCGGAGCTGATGAATGATGGCTCTAATCAATGTTTCTGAGTCCTAAATTAAATTATGAAAGAGTCGATTCTTATTACGGGTTGTTCAACCGGCATCGGTTACGTGTGCGCTCACGCCCTACAAAACAAGGGATTTAATGTCATTGCATCTTGTAGGAAAGAACAAGATGTCCAGCGCCTAATTAATGAAGGGCTAACCTGCATCAATCTAGACCTAAATAGCCCAGAAAGCATTTCTTCGGGCGTGAAGCAAGCGCTAGAGTTAGCAGAAGGTAAGCTTTACGCAGTGTTCAATAATGGTGCCTATGGTCAGCCCGGAGCACTGGAAGACTTACCCACCGAGGCTCTTCAAGATCAATTTCAGACCAACTTTTTTGGTTGGCACCAGTTGGTCAGAGAGGTGCTTCCTCATATGCGCCAGCAAGGCGAAGGACGCATCATACAAAACAGCTCTGTTCTTGGTTTTGCCGCAATGAAATACCGTGGTGCCTATAATGCATCAAAATTTGCCTTAGAAGGCTGGACAGATACGCTCAGGCTAGAGCTTGCGGATACGAATATCAAAGTGGCATTGATAGAACCAGGACCGATCGAAACTCAATTTAGAAACAATGCATTACGAGCCTTTGAGAAGTGGGTTGATATTGAATCTAGCCCCCATCGTCATGCTTATGAAGGACAAAGAGAGCGACTCAACAACGACAAGTCTAATAATCGATTTGTTTTACCTGCAGAGTCTTGCATCGCACCAGTTCTTCATGCATTAACTAGCGTTTCACCGAAAATTCGTTATCGAATTACTACACCGACTAAATTATTCGCAGTCTTGAAAAGACTATTACCAACCCGTGCACTTGATAAAATTTTGCGACAGGCTGCATAAAAAAGTTTTGTCGAAATGTAATTTCATCGTAACAATGTGATGTCATTATGAACATGCAGGTTAAAAAAACCTCAACTAAACGAATCAATTTCTACGCAATTCAGCGGGGATTCTTTCGCCCAAAGTGATTGAGTTGCTTAGATTTGGTATCGCCACCCATTACGTTTTGTAGCAATGTTTATACTACTGCGAGGCAACAATGACATTAAATCAGCTTAACTGGCTTAGTGTGGGTGTAGTGTTGACCATGTTCATCCTATTTTGATACCGCACTAACAAATAGCATTAGAATTGCGCTGCTTCGGCAGCGTTTTCTTTTTATCTAACACCTGAGCAGCAATAACCTCACTCTATTACCTCACGTTTTCTCAAAATAGAATGATTCATTATTGATGGTGAATGTCGCTTGAATTTCACCTAAATCAACTCCATATCTAATATCAACGACAAGACACAACGCAAGGATACTCTGATGCAATCCCCATTTATCGTTGAGATAACAGAACAGAACTTTCGCGAAACGCTTGAAGGATCAATGAACACGCCCGTTTTGATCCACTTTTGGGCCAACGCTCAGCCAGAAAGCGCACAGATACTCCCTGAGTTGCAATCTCTTGCTCAACAGTACAACGGTGCATTTACGCTTGCTCTACTAAATTGTGAAGATCAGCCCGCTTTAGCGTCTCAATTTGGCGTGCAAGTATTGCCAACTATCGCGCTGTTTATAAATGGTCAAGCCGTCGATGGTCTGGGAGGCCCCCAGCCAATTGATGCCATTGCCACCATGCTACAAAAGCATTTGCCAAGCCCAGATGAACAACTATTAAAACAAGTCAGTGAACTTCTTCAGCAAGGTGAGCATGCTCAGGCTTTGAGCATCATCCACACTTTGCCGGCAGAGCTGCAAGAGCGTGGTGATGTGAAACTCGCGATGGCTGATTGTTTGCTAGAAACCAAACAATTTGATATTGCCCAAGAACTACTGAACGCTATCCCTCTCGAGTATCAAGATAACTACTACAAGAGCCTAATAGCCAAGCTCGAGCTGCATTTGCAGGCTGCAGATAGCCCTGAGTTACAGCGACTAGAACAAGCATACGCAGCAGACATGGCAAACTTCGAACTCGCTTGTGAATTGGCGGTACAATACAACCAAGTTGGTCGGGATGAAGAAGCGTTGGAACTGCTGTGGAATATTCTTAAAAAAGACTTGGGCGCCCAAGACGGTGAAGTGAAGAAGACTTTTATGGATATTCTCAGTGCGCTAGGTCAAGGTAACGCATTAGCAAGCAAATATCGTCGCCAGCTTTACTCAATTTTGTACTAAGCGCCGCATTCTTCTAGGAATAAGACAACAAAGGCCGGTGTTTCCGGCCTTTGTCATATAAAAAACCAATAACCTCTCAAAGGTCTCAGAACTTCAATTGTCTATTGTCTATAAATAGGTAAAAATGGATCGAACATTATGCACTTAAGGGAATAACTCATGCCAATTGATTCACTGATCACCATCGGTATTTTCGTCGTTCTTGCTGTCGTTATCTTATCTTCAGCCATTAAAACGGTTCCGCAAGGAAACAACTGGACAGTTGAACGCTTCGGACGCTACACCCACACATTAAAGCCGGGTTTAAACTTGATCATTCCATTCGTTGATAAAGTTGGTCAAAAAGTAAATATGATGGAGCGCGTTCTCGATATTCCTGCGCAAGAGGTCATTTCAAAAGATAACGCTAACGTGGTTATTGACGCTGTCGGATTTGTTCAAGTGATCGATGCTGCAAAAGCGGCTTATGAAGTCAACGATTTAGAACACGCTATTAGAAACTTGACCCTTACCAACATTCGTACCGTTTTAGGTTCAATGGAACTGGACGAAATGCTGAGCCAACGCGACATGATCAACTCTAAGCTGTTGGCGATTGTTGACCAAGCAACAAACCCTTGGGGCGTAAAAGTCACACGAATTGAGATTAAAGATGTCCAGCCACCAGCCGATCTGACCGCTGCAATGAATGCGCAAATGAAAGCCGAGCGTAATAAGCGTGCGGAAATTCTTGAAGCAGAAGGGGTTCGCCAAGCTGAGATATTAAAGGCCGAAGGTCATAAACAATCAGAGATATTAAAAGCTGAAGGCGAAAAGCAGTCTGCTATTCTCCATGCAGAAGCACGTGAGCGTGCCGCGCAAGCAGAAGCAAAAGCGACTTACATGGTTTCCGAAGCCATTGCAAAAGGTGACATGCAAGCCGTCAATTACTTCATTGCACAGGGTTATACCGAAGCGATCAAGAGCATTGGTCAAGCCGAAAATGGTAAAATCATTATGCTTCCATTAGAAGCAACCGGACTAATGGGCTCGGTTGCAGGGATAGCAGAGATGTTTAAACAACAAGATAAAGAATAATTTATGGACTTTTTTAGTTTGTTGGAAGGTATCTCTTTCTGGCATTGGCTAGCGTTTGGCTTTGCTCTTTTAGCAGTTGAGCTACTTGGTACCGCTGGGTATTTTCTCTGGCTCGGGATGTCTGCACTTATCGTTGGAGCAATCATGACCGTTTTGCCAATGAGCTGGCAATTGCAATGGCTTTGCTTTGCAAGCTTCAGCTTAATCACCACCTGGCTTTGGTGGCGACGACAATGGTCTAAAGACAAGCAAGAAGACCAAGAAAGAGATCTGAACCAAAAGTACAAGCAGTTAATTGGGCGTACTCTTATCCTTGAAGAAGACTTTTCCGTCGGACTCAATCGCATCAAGGTAGCCGATACCACATGGTCCGCACAATCGGATCAAGCACTTCCAGCCGGTACCCGCGTAAGAATCACCGATGTTGAAGGTATTATTTTAATCATTGAGCCTGATTCTAATTAATTTATGCCAAAGTAATGGGGCAAATCATGCTCCATTACTTTAATCTAAACAACTGCTTTCATTTCATTACCTTAATTAAAATCGAGAAAAAAATAAGTATTAGTAATATTATTAATACCCTACCTCACATTTCCTATTATTTAATTATTCAACACACGACAATCAATAAGATAGAAATATATCTAGGTAAATTATCGATCTAAATTTATTTTAAAAAATAAAACTTTATTGAATTATTTTTTGATCTTTTTATCCTCGGATACATACTTAACGCATAAGCATTTAAGTTGAGTGCTTTTTATTTGGTAAGTAAGAGGATGTACTATGAATAAGCTTCTCTTTTTAATGTTGTGCGGTATTCTTTCTTTTTCTTCCTTTGCCTACAACAACGGAAACGGCGGTACAACTAATTTGGGACCTATAGTCGAATGTAAGATGCCAAGTGGCGACGTTACGAATATTCCAAGTGAAATGTGTCGATTTAGAGGTGGTGAATGGGAATAGTAAAGAAGTAAGAGCTTAGTTTGATATAAGAGCCCTATTCAACCTTGCCTTTCTGCGTAGTCACGGTTTATATCAGTACGTAGATATTTAAAGTTTATATTAAGGTGATTATTATGAGATTTTTATCTGGTCTATTAGTAATATCTTTTGCCATAATTCCGTTAACCACTCATGCTAATGGTGCATCCGGTGGTCGTACGTTAGGCCCAGAGATAAAGTGTGAGTTGCCAAACGGTAATGTACATATGTTGCCACCGTTATATTGCAAAATATACGACGGCCGAGAAGTGAAATAGAAAAGGAGCCTAGCGGCTCCTTTTATTATTTCATTAAGTATTAGTGGAAGCTGTAAGGGATAAGAACTTGTAGACGTAAGTCTGTTTCATCCGCATCGCCAGCACCTGCGTACTCATCACGTTCTAGGATTGTACCGTGTAAACGAATGGTAGAACCTTTAAGCGCGCCACTTTGTAGTGAGTAAGATACTGTTGCGTTAACTGCGTATTCGCTTTCGTAATCCCAGTCACCTGATGCTCCGCTTGCTGCAGAGTCAGCGCCAGTACCGTAACCAAAGCCTAGGTAGTAGTTCCAGCCGTTACCTTGGTTGTAAGATAGACGGTTGTACCATGCTAGCTCACCCGCTTTGTTCCAGTCAGACAGCGCGTCCCACCACTGAGACCAAGTACCATTGTTCATACCATATGTATGAATAGTACGAGGAACGAAGTCCGCACGGTTATCTGTGTCTGTGTAGCGCAACTCAGACATCCAAGCTAGCTTGCCGAAAGATTGATTCAAAGATAGACCAGTGTGGAAACCTAGACCATCGTATTTCACATCATCGTCAACACCGTAGAAATCAAATGCTAGAGTTGTACGGTCACTAACAGTGTACTTCAAGTAAGCCTTGTAAGAAGTGTTGTCAGTTTCGTTGTGGTAGCTAGTTACTTGACCTGCACCCCAGTCAACACCATTTGCATATTGAACGCCAGTAGCTTGACCCAAACCAAGTTGCATAAACAAGCTGTCAGTTAGGTTACCGTTTAGGCCTAGAGAGTGTAGGTAGCTCCATGAAGTGTCAGACCAAAGCGCTGGTGCGTAATCATCTTCGTGAAGCAGCCAAGGTGCTGTAAATTGGTCTGCGCCAAAGTAGCTTAGGTTGAAATCACCAAGTTTAGCGTTCAGTTCGAAACCACGGTAAGTACCAGGTACAAAGCTCCAAACGTTACCGATTGTACCGTTACCACCAGCCTGTAACATACCGAAACGAGCATTAAAGTTTTCGTTTGCTTTGAATTTCAGCGCTGCTTTGTAAACTTTAAGCTGCTGACCATCACCTGCACCCCAGTCTAGGTTGTTACAAGTTGAGATTTCGTTACATAGGTAGCCTTCGTTTGAATTGTAAAGACTATCGTTGTAAAGATCGCCAGAGTAGTAAGCCGCAACATCTGCGCCCACCCAACCATCGTGGTAGCCAGAAGTGAAGTCTAAAATTGCGTTGTAAGAAGAGTAGTTTAGACGACTCCAACGGTCACCATTTTCACCGCCGGGCTTACCTGTTGTACGAGTTCGTGAACGAGTATCAACTATGAATAATGCATTCAGACTTGAGTCTTGCATAAATTCGTTCACTTTCTCTACGTACTCGCCACCTGCTGCACTTTCAGTAGACGCTGTAGCTGGAGCGACAGCAACAACACCAAACATTGCTGCGGTTAACGCTGAAACCTTAAAAAATTTGTCCATGGAAAAACTCCTAAAAATGGATATAGCTGTATTTTTCTATCTCACCTTTAGTTGGCCGCCGAAGGAGAGAAGTAAATTCCTGATCAAACCTCATTATTTCTAATTTGGCTTTTTTAGTTCCTGCATACACACCGTGTATCCACGTGATTAAGACTAACTTCGCAGCTAAAAACATCCAAATGGAACTTATTTTTTTTCTAAAAAAATATGAGCCACTCCAAAGTTCCATATAACTTATTGATCCAGATCTTATTTTTAACAACATCAACACAAAACAATAAATTATCTTTTAAAATCAAACACTTAAATTGAACTTAAAAGTATCAACTTGAAGTCACTCGCAGACTAAAAAAGCCAAAAAAACCAATAACCCAAGGTTCGATCTTGATCACTGAAAAGAACAAAGGCATCAATTACTCAATAAAAAAACACTTAATTATGAACAATAAAAAGCCCCGCATGCTTACCATACGGGGCTTTTAGTTATTTTTTAGCTTTTTTGAGAAGACTTAATTCATCAGTTCGAGTAAGTCTTGTTCTGTTTTAATTTCGATACCCAGTTCTTGTGCCTTTGCGAGCTTCGAGCCTGCATTTTCACCAGCAAACAAAATATCGGTTTTCTTAGAAACACTACCCGTCACTTTAGCCCCCAGTGCTTGGAGGGCTTCTTTGGCTTCTGTACGCCCCAGTTGAGAAAGTGTTCCCGTTAATACTACTGTTTTACCTTCTAATGGTAATTCCCCCACCTGCTCAGTAGTATTAATCTCTGGCCAATGAATTCCTTGTTCAAGCAAATCTTTAACCACCGCTTGGTTCTGTTCTTCACTAAAGAAAGTCGTAATATGTTGAGCAACCACAGCACCGATGTCTTGCACTTCAATCAACTGCTCTTCAGTAGCATTTTGGATCGCTCCCAACGTTTTAAAGTGCATTGCTAAGTTTGCTGCGGTTGCCTCGCCAACTTCACGGATCCCCAGTGAATACAAAAACCGAGGTAAAGTTGTTTCTTTGGATTTTTCTAACGCATTTACAATATTCTGCGCAGACTTTGGCCCCATGCGATCTAGTACGGTTAAAATCCCCGCTGATAACTTAAATAAGTCAGCAGGAGTTTTCACCATCTCACGATCAACAAGCTGCTCGATCACTTTATCGCCTAAACCGTCAACGTCTAACGCTTTACGAGAAACAAAGTGTTTTAGCGCTTGTTTGCGTTGGGCTTGGCAAACTAAGCCCCCCATACAACGTGTTACCGCTTCTCCTTCGATCCGCTCAACATGCGAACCACAAACAGGACACTGAGTTGGGAAAACAATATCTCGAGCTGTTTCTGGTCGACGCTCTTTGATGACAGATACGACTTGCGGAATAACATCGCCAGCACGGCGGATCACAACGTGATCACCAATCTTGACTTGCAGACGTTCTATCTCATCTGCGTTATGAAGCGTCGCATTACTTACCGTTACCCCGCCAACAAATACAGGCTCTAGTTTAGCAACAGGTGTAATCGCACCAGTGCGACCGACTTGGAACTCCACTTCATTCAGTGTCGTCATTTCTTCCTGTGCTGGGAATTTGTAGGCAATCGCCCAACGTGGAGCGCGAGCAACAAACCCCAGACGCTCTTGCACGGCAATATCGTCAATTTTAATGACGACACCATCGATCTCATAAGGAAGGGCATCACGACGCTGCAATATATCTTGGTAGTAAGCTTTTACATCCGCCAAGCTTTCAACTCGCTTGGTCTCCGGGCACATTGGTAATCCCCAAGATTTGATTTGCAAAAAGCGTTCGTAGTGGCTTGCCGCCAATTCAGCGCCTTGCACCACGCCTACACTGTATGCATAGAAGCTAAGCGGACGAGAAGCCGTAATGCGTGAATCCAATTGTCGTAAGCTACCTGCCGCAGCATTACGTGGATTAACAAAGATTTTCTCGCCTTTCTTCCTTGCTAATTCATTGAGCTTTTCAAACCCAGCTTTCGGCATAAAGACTTCACCACGAACTTCAAGACGATTTGGCCAGTCATTACCCCTGAGTTTTAAAGGAATGGCTTTAATCGTACGTACATTTTCTGTGATGTTCTCGCCAGTAGTGCCATCACCTCGTGTTGCCGCCTGAACTAACACACCGTTCTCATACAGTAAACTAACTGCGAGTCCATCCAGTTTCGGCTCACAACAGTATTCTTTCACACTCTGACTGCCCACCCGCTCTTGTGCTCGCTTATGGAAACTATCAAGTTCGCTGTCATCAAACGCATTATCAAGCGAAAGCATCGGTACTTCATGTGTCACTTGGCTAAACGCAGAGAGAGGTTGTCCACCGACACGTTGACTTGGTGAATCTACGGTAATTAAATCAGGGTTCTCAGCTTCAATATCCAGGAGCTCTCGCATTAAGCGGTCGTACTCGGCATCAGGGATCTCTGGGTTATCTTCCACGTAGTAACGCACAGCGTGGTAATGCAACGACTCTTTTAGTTCTTCTAATCGCTGAAGTACTGATTCAGACATAGTAAAGCCCCGTGTTTTTTCAATCGGTGAGGTTGGGAAATCCAAGAAAAAGGGCTCCATCCGGAGCCCTATTATTATTTGCTGTTAAGATTATGCGTTAGCGGCATTAAACTCAACTATTTGACGTCGATAAGATGCTAAACGATCTGGCGTCATTAAGTTGCGCTGGTCATCAAGTACGTTACCACCTAAGTCATCAGCAATTTGCTGCGCAGTTCGGAGCATTAAGTTGAAGTTCTGTTCAGCCTCGCCATAACAAGGCAATGTCATGAAGAATGAAATACCCTTCGTTGTAAACTCAGCAGGATCAGCATGCTCAAACGTACCAGGGTGCATCATATTAGCGACGCTAAACAGCACTTTGCCGTTACCGGACAAGTCAACATGACGATGGAAAATATCCATCTCGCCATAAATTAGACCGTTTTGTTGCATACTTTCAAATAAAGCAGTACCAACAAATGGCTCTTCACCAGCACAGTGCACATTCAATACAATCACTTGCATTTCAGGTTCTGGCTTTGGCTCTTCCTTAGGCTCTGCAACGACAGGCTCACTAACCGTTTCGACTTGCTGTTCTTTCTCCGTAATATCAAACGCGGCGGGAATAACTTCTTCTTCCACAGCAGGCTGGAATGGCTCTTCAGCTACTGTTGCTTGAACAACAGGCTCAACGTCCTCTTCTTTATCTTTTTCTGCAACAAATGAAGGGATGTCATCCGGCTCCTGCTGCGTCTGTTTGACTTCAGATGGACCACCGAATAACGGGTCAGATTCAAACTTGTTGTCGAAAGAACTCGCCATCCCAAAATCTGGTTCTTTGCGATCTTTGCGAATGATCTCAAAGTCATCTTCAGGAGCGGGAGCGAAGTCTCGTTCTTTCTCAACAAGATCATTTTTGTCTTCTTGGTCAACATCCAGCTTACCAAGTGGCTTGTTACCAAACTTTGCTTTGCCTTCTTTTTTACTGCTCCATAAACCATGAAACAGTAATGCCGCGATGGCTAATGCGCCAACAACAATGAGTACGAATCGCAATTCCTGCATTATTTACTCTCAATATACTTGTTTTTACTACTCGCAGTTCCTTGAGCAGCAACCCAAGTGCAATAAATCTGAATGATACGTTTACTTTACCAAAACTATATGTAGATTTAGAACAACTTAATGCAAGAAGTTCCGTTTTTTGTTGTGATTCTTGCCACGATTCCACTTAACAAGACGTCATTTGTCAGGGCTTTGAAAGAAAAGTCCTCACAGGTACAATGAGTTTTCATTTACACGAAGCCAAAATAGACATGAAGAAAAACAATCAGCAGAGAACCGGGTTCGGTTATTTTCTATACGGGATACAATTGGCACTAGCCCCTAAAATCAGGCGCTTTGTCATCTTACCTCTACTTGCAAATATCTTGCTTGTAGGTGGTGCCATCTTCTATCTATTTTCAAACCTTAATATATGGATAGAAGGCTGGATTGGGCAGCTGCCTGAGTTTTTATCCTGGTTAACTTACATTCTTTGGCCTTTACTCGCTCTAACGATACTCGCTACCTTCTCCTATTTTTTCAGCACGCTCGCGAACTTTATCGCCGCGCCATTCAATGGCCTCTTGGCTGAAAAAGTGGAAGAGTACTTAACGGGACAAAAAGTAAATGATGATGGTTTCACTGCCGTCCTGAAAGATGTTCCTCGCGTTTTAGCTCGTGAGTGGAGAAAGCTCCTTTACATTTTACCTAAAGCAATAGGCCTATTCCTGTTATTGCTCATCCCTGCCCTTGGACAAACAGTAGGCCCATTTTTATGGTTTATCTTTACCGCCTGGATGCTCGCGATTCAATATTGTGACTACCCGTTTGATAACCATAAAATCCCATTTAACGACATGCGTTACAAATTGAAACAAAAGCAAGGTAAGGCCTATGGCTTTGGGGTATTGGTGTCTGTATTTACGACGATCCCAATTTTGAACCTCATTGTCATGCCTGTAGCAATATGTGGTGCAACCGCTATGTGGGTCGCGGAGTTTAAGCACCAACGATAGTCGATTAGAGATTAAGGAAAGGGATCAGCGCCAGCTTTTCCCTTTTCTTTTATCAAGTTCTGGGCCAACCTAATAAGATATAACTTTTTAATCCTTTTCCCTTTTTTTCATACCGCATATTCTTCTATCCATATTCACACAACGTGTAATGAAGGAACATCACTATGAGCAAAATCTACGAAGATAACTCTCTTACTATTGGTAATACACCTCTCGTTCGTCTAAACAAAGTAAGTAAAGGCAAAGTTCTCGCGAAAATTGAAGCGCGTAACCCTAGCTTCAGTGTTAAGTGCCGTATCGGTGCAAACATGATTTGGGAAGCAGAGAAAGCGGGCCTTCTTAAGCCAGGTGTAGAGCTTGTAGAACCTACCAGTGGTAACACAGGTGTTGCTCTAGCATTCGTAGCGGCTGCTCGCGGTTACAAGCTAACATTGACCATGCCTGAATCAATGAGCCTAGAACGCCGTAAGCTACTAAAAGCACTAGGCGCGAACCTTGAGCTGACTGAAGCGGCGAAAGGCATGAAAGGGGCGATTGCTAAAGCAGAAGAAATCGTAGCAAGCAACCCTGAGAAGTACCTACTTCTTCAACAATTTGACAACCCAGCGAACCCAGAAATCCACGAAAAGACTACGGGCCCTGAGATTTGGGAAGCGACAGACGGTGAAATCGACGTATTCGTTGCTGGTGTTGGTACGGGCGGTACTATCACAGGTACAAGCCGTTACATCAAAGGTGAAAAAGGCAAAGCCATCACTTCTGTTGCAGTTGAGCCAGCAGAGTCTCCGGTTATTGCACAAGCACTTGCTGGCGAAGAAATCCAACCTGCCCCACACAAAATTCAAGGTATCGGTGCTGGTTTCATCCCTGGTAACCTCGATTTAGACATTATTGACCGTGTTGAGCAAGTTACCTCAGAAGAAGCGATTGAGATGGCTCGTCGCCTAATGGAAGAGGAAGGTATCCTAGCTGGTATCTCATCTGGCGCAGCGGTTGTTGCAGCGAACCGACTTGCAGAACTACCTGAATTTGAAGGAAAAACAATTGTAACTGTCCTACCAAGTTCCGGTGAGCGTTACCTAAGTACAGCACTCTTTGCAGGTATCTTTACCGAAAAAGAGAACCAACAATAATATGTGTTCAAATCAATTTTTAGTTTAAAAAAGCCCCGTTTAGGGGCTTTTTTGTTGATCCCTGCCCTACCTTTGGTAATATCAGGGTGTTTTATTTCTAGCTTCAAAATAAAGAAGCAGAACACAAAAAGGTTTCAAAGTGATTACGCACGCAAACAGTTGCGTAGTTACCAAACTTTTGACTAGTATCAGAACTGACGCGCTTTGAACTCTTCCCGTGCTAGCGCACAAGATGTAAAGCAGTTAAGCTAAAATCTGGTCACAAACTAACAAAAAAATACATTTATTGGGGTATATCACATGTACGAGAAGCAAGTAGAAATCACAGCAGAAAACGGCCTTCACACTCGTCCAGCTGCACAGTTTGTTAAAGAAGCAAAAGCATTCGACGCAGACATCACTGTGACTTCTAACGGTAAAAGCGCTAGCGCTAAGAGCCTGTTCAAACTACAAACACTAGGCCTAGTAAAAGGTACTCAAGTTACTATTTCTGCTGAAGGCCCACAAGCTCAGCAAGCAGTTGACCACCTAGTTGCTCTAATGGACCAACTACACTAATCCGGTCTCCTACTCCAGAAGCCATTTTGTGAAAGCAAAATGGCTTCGTTGGAAATAGGCTCAAAACTAAGCTAAAACTATTCGTTAGCGCACCCATTATTCTCCCGTTTTATAAAGTTGACCAAACTTAAGGTAAGGCTATGATTTCAGGCATCCTAGCATCTCCTGGTATTGCAATCGGTAAAGCACTACTACTTCAAGAAGATGAAATTGTCCTAAACACAAACACTATTTCTGACGATCAAGTAGAAGCTGAAGTTCAGCGTTTCTTTGACGCTCGTAACAAATCTGCAGCTCAGCTAGAAACTATCAAGCAAAAAGCGCTTGAAACGTTTGGCGAAGAAAAAGAAGCGATCTTTGAAGGTCACATCATGCTTCTTGAAGACGAAGAGCTAGAAGAGGAAATCCTAGCACTTATCAAAAACGACAAGATGACTGCTGATCACGCTATCCACTCAGTGATCGAAGAGCAAGCATGTGCTCTTGAGTCTCTAGACGACGAATACTTAAAAGAGCGTGCAACTGACATCCGCGATATCGGTTCTCGTTTTGTTAAGAACGCACTAGGCATCAACATTGTTTCGCTTAGCGATATCAACGAAGAAGTAATTCTTGTTGCTTACGACCTAACGCCATCTGAAACTGCACAAATCAACCTAGACTACGTGCTTGGTTTTGCTTGTGATATCGGCGGTCGTACATCTCACACTTCAATCATGGCTCGCTCACTTGAGCTTCCAGCTATCGTTGGTACTAACGACATCACGAAGAAAGTTAAGAATGGCGACATGCTGATTCTTGACGCAATGAACAACAAGATTGTTGTTAACCCATCAGAAGCTGAGCTAGAAGAAGCGAAAGCGGTTAAAGCAGCATTCCTAGCTGAAAAAGAAGAGCTAGCGAAACTGAAAGACCTACACGCAGAAACGACTGACGGTCACCGTGTAGAAGTTTGCGGTAACATCGGTACAGTGAAAGACTGTGACGGTATCCTTCGTAACGGCGGTGAAGGTGTTGGTCTGTACCGTACTGAATTCCTATTTATGGACCGTACTGCGCTACCAACTGAAGAAGAACAGTACCAAGCGTACAAAGAAGTTGCGGAAGCAATGAACGGTCAAGCTGTGATCATCCGTACTATGGATATCGGCGGCGATAAAGATCTCCCATACATGGATCTTCCAAAAGAGATGAACCCATTCCTAGGTTGGCGTGCTGTACGTATCAGTCTAGATCGTCGTGAAATCCTTCGTGATCAGCTACGTGGCATCCTACGTGCTTCTGCACACGGCAAACTGCGTATCATGTTCCCAATGATCATCTCTGTCGAAGAAATCCGTGAGCTTAAGAAAGCGATCGAAGAGTACAAAGAAGAGCTACGCGCTGAAGGCCACGCGTTCGACGAAAACATCGAAATCGGTGTTATGGTTGAAACTCCTGCTGCTGCTGCGATCGCACACCACTTAGCGAAGGAAGTGTCTTTCTTCTCTATCGGTACAAACGACCTAACTCAGTACACGCTAGCGGTTGACCGTGGTAACGAGATGATTTCTCACCTATACAACCCACTATCACCAGCTGTACTTACAGTGATCAAGCAAGTTATCGACGCTTCTCACGCAGAAGGTAAATGGACTGGTATGTGTGGTGAACTTGCAGGTGACGAGCGTGCAACACTTCTACTTCTAGGTATGGGTCTGGACGAGTTCTCAATGAGCGGCATTTCAATCCCTAAAGTGAAGAAAGTTGTTCGTAACTCTAACTTCGCAGAAGTGAAAGCAATGGCTGAAGAAGCCCTTTCTCTACCGACAGCAGAAGAAATCGAAGCCGTGGTAGAAAAGTTTATTGCTGAGAAAGCTCAGTAATCGGTAGTACCAAGTAATTCAATACTTAATGGCCATTAGACGGCGAAAAAAGTCGTCTAATGAGCTATATTGGTATACTATAATTCGACAGAATAAAACCAAACCTTAGGAGCATGACACAATGGGTCTGTTTGACAAACTTAAGAAGCTTGTATCTGATGACAGCGCTGACGCTGGTGCTATCGAAATCATCGCGCCACTTTCTGGTGAGATTGTAAACATCGAAGACGTGCCAGATGTTGTTTTCGCTGAGAAAATCGTTGGTGACGGTATTGCTATCAAGCCAGCAGGCAACAAAATGGTAGCTCCTGTAAACGGTACTATCGGTAAGATCTTCGAAACTAATCACGCGTTCTCTATCGAGTCTGACGACGGTGTTGAGCTTTTCGTTCACTTCGGTATCGACACAGTTGAACTAAAAGGCGAAGGCTTCACGCGTATCGCTGAAGAAGGTCAAACTGTTAAAGCTGGCGACACTGTAATTGAATTCGATCTAGCTCTTCTAGAAGAGAAAGCGAAGTCAACGCTAACTCCAGTTGTTATCTCTAACATGGACGAAATCAAAGAGCTAAACAAGCTTTCTGGTTCTGTAACTGTTGGTGAAACTCCAGTTCTACGTGTAACTAAGTAATTTTTACTTAATCGAACACGAAAAAACGCTGCCATTGGCAGCGTTTTTTATTACCTGAAATTTTGTTTCTGATCGACTTACATCAATGAAATCCGCTCAGCTAAGTAATCCAAGTGCCGAACTCTGCCTTTGCTTCGCTTGAGCGAGTAATGCAGTTGTCGCATCTTGGAGCACTTGAGAACGCACCATTTCCGTAGATTCTCTTGCGAAGTCTGTATCTCTTATTCGACTCTTGGATTCTGTAACACTCCGATTCACAGTATTTAAGTTATCCATCGAGCCGTTTACACGGTTCTGAAAGCTGCCAATTTCACTCCGGTGCGAATCAACATACTTAATTGCTGCATCAATCACCCCAATTGAAAGCTGCGCCTTACCTGCCGTCGACATATCGATGTCATCCATTGTGACTAATTGACCAGCGCTCACATCAAGCTCATCCGCTAAACTCCCTTCGAGAACCACACCCTCTGGCGCCTTCATCGTAGAAGCGAAGAATTGCAGTTCGTTGTTTTCCGTTACTGAAGCATTCACTATCGATTGTTGAGCATTGATGTAAGTGGCGACCTGTTCTATGCGGTCACCCAATTTGAGTCCAATGGATTCCGTTTGGGTTTGCCCTTTACTGTCTTGGTATTCGACTTTTAGGGTTTGGTTATCTTTAGTGACTCGCCAATCTTTATCGACCGCATCACCAACATAATGCTGCCCTCCCATCTCTGGGATATGGCTACGCATGTTACGTAACGTCAAAGAGATTGAATTAGCGTTCGCGCCAATATGGAAACTTTGTGAACCGTAAGATCCATCAAACAGGTTTTTATCCGCAAATGTTGTCGTGATCGCGACACGATCAAGCTCATCTTGCAGCGCTACGACCTCATATTGAATACTTTGCCGATCACTTGAGTCATAACTGCCGTTTGCTGCTTGAAGCCCCAGAGAGCGTAAGCGTTGCAATATGTCACTGCTTTCGTGCAATGCTCCCTCCGCTGTTTGAGCAACAGAAAAAGCGTCGTGCGCATTTCTTAAGGCGACATCAAGCCCTCTCGTTTGTACATGGAGAGTATTCGATATCTGTAAACCTGCCGCATCATCGCTCGCCGAGTTGATTCGAAACCCCGAAGTTAGGTTGCGTTGTGACTCAACATTTTGCGCAGCTGCTTGACTCAGGTGTCTCTGCGCCACCATCGCAGAAACATTGGAATTTAAAGAGATCATCTAATCGATATGAATGCCTTATCGAACATACTGTCAGGACACATCTGAATCGTTATAGCCAATAAGCAAAAAGCCAGGGATGAGCCTGGCTTTGGTTTCTTGCTTTGTTAAATTGATTAACCTAGCAGACTTAGCGCTGAGTTAGGCGCTTGTTTCGCTTGCGCAAGGATTGAGCTTGACGCTTGCGATAGAATTTGTGATTTGGTCATTGCCGTCGTTTC
>NZ_JAWOSW010000013.1:23368-165627 GCF_033338535.1 Vibrio sp. Vb2131 | reverse complement strand
GAAACGACGGCAATGACCAAATCACAAATTCTATCGCAAGCGTCAAGCTCAATCCTTGCGCAAGCGAAACAAGCGCCAAACTCAGCGCTAAGTCTGCTAGGTTAATTTCAAACCTAAGACGAGAACCTCATTGGCTCGTGGTGAGAGATGAGCGAGTAAACCCAGCTTCGGCTGGGTTTTTTTCTGTCTTTTGGGGACTCAGGATTTCTGCGAATCACGGCATTAGAGCTTCATCACATTTCAGTAAACCAAAGAAAATAATCGCAAAAAATTGAAAATTTCTTCTAAAGGATATTCATTGGTCGCCGTTAAAGGGACTGAGAGAAATGAGATGTACCTAAGTGAGGTGAGAGACACGACGGTACATTCACTAAAGCCTTAAGGAGATCAATTATGGCGATTAACGTTAATACTAACGTTTCTGCGATGACTGCACAGCGTTACCTAAACCAGGCAGCTGACGGTCAACAAAAATCTATGGAGCGTTTGTCTTCGGGTTACAAAATCAATAGCGCGAAAGACGATGCTGCAGGTCTACAGATTTCAAACCGTTTGAATGCACAAAGCCGTGGCCTAGATATGGCAGTGAAAAACGCAAACGACGGTATTTCTATTGCACAGGTTGCTGAAGGTGCAATGAATGAATCTACCAACATCCTACAACGTATGCGTGATCTTTCGCTTCAATCGGCGAACGGCTCTAACTCAAAAGCAGAACGTGTAGCGATCCAAGAAGAAGTAACAGCGCTAAACGACGAGCTAAACCGTATTGCTGAAACTACCTCTTTCGGTGGTAACAAGCTTCTAAACGGTACTTACGGTACTCAATCTTTCCAAATCGGTGCGGACTCAGGTGAAGCAGTGATGCTTTCTATGGGTAACCTACGCTCAGACACTTCAGCAATGGGTGGTAAGAGCTACGCAGCAGAAGAGGGTAAAGACGCATCTTGGACTGTTGGTGAGAAAACAGAGTTCAAAATGAGCTATACCAACAAGCAGGGTGAAGAGAAAGAGCTATCAATCAGCGCTAAGCAAGGCGATGATATTGAGCAGCTAGCGACATACATCAACGGTCAAAACGATGATGTAAAAGCCTCTGTTGGCGAAGATGGCAAACTACAAGTATTTGCTTCTTCTCAAAAAGTTGAAGGTGATGTTGAGTTTTCTGGCAACCTAGCAGACGAGATCGGCTTTGGTGGCCCGAAAGACGTAACAGTGAAAGACATCGACGTAACCACAGTAGCTGGCTCTCAAGAAGCAGTAGCGGTTATCGACGGTGCTCTTAAGTCCGTAGACAGCCAACGAGCTTCACTCGGTGCTTTCCAAAACCGCTTCAACCACGCAATCAGCAACCTAGACAACATTAACGAGAACGTTAACGCGTCTAAAAGCCGTATTAAAGATACTGATTACGCGAAGGAAACCACTGCGATGACTAAGTCGCAAATTCTTCAGCAAGCAAGTACTTCAATCCTGGCTCAAGCGAAGCAGTCTCCATCTGCAGCGCTAAGCTTGTTGGGCTAAGTGGTAAACCCAGCCTGAGGTCAACACCTTAGTGCTGGGGCACCAAAGCGATAGATTCTATCGTTAGCCCATAAGGTGGAAGGGAGATTGTAATGGATATATCCTCCTACGCATCGAACATCCAGCCTTACGGCACGCCAAATGGCACAAAGTTTGCAAATAAAAATGGCAATGATATAGGCACGTCTAGCCCAGCAAATTCAAATGGTGAGATTTCGCCGCAAAAAGCGAAAAACACCGAATACGATTTCTCTGTTCAAGCTGCGATCGAGATGGCTGAAAGCCGTCAAGAACTGAACAAAGAAGAACGTGAAAAATTGGTCGCACAAATGAATGAATTTGTAACGTCCATAAACAAAGGAGTCGCATTTCGAGTGGATGAAGAATCCGGACGAGATGTGGTGACGATTTATGAAGCCAATACCGGTGACGTGATTCGTCAAATTCCTGATGAAGAAATGCTAGTGGTATTGCGTCGCCTAGCTGAGCACACAGCCAACAGCGGGTTGTTGACTGAAAAAGTGTAAGTCGTTTTTAGAGGTGATTTGATGAGTTTAGGCCCTTTGGGGATGTCTGGCGGCATGGATATTAATTCCATGGTCAGCAAAATTGTGGATGCCGAACGCGTACCAAAGCAGCAACGCATCGACAACGAACGCACGACAATTAATGCCAGTATCAGTGCTTACGGACGACTCAGAGAATCATTGGATACGATGAAAAATCTCATGGCGAACTTTCGCCAGGAGAAAGCATTTGCCGTTCGCACTGTCGAAACGACCGATGACAATATAGTATCTGCCACGGCAACCACAGATGCTATCGCTGGCAAATATGCTATCGATGTGTTGCAGCTTGCTCAGAGCCATAAAGTCGCTTCTGACGTATTGCCAGAAGACGCAAAATTTGGCCCTGGTAAGCTGCAGATTTCGCTTGGTGATGAGCGTTTTAATATCGATGTTCGTTCCCGATCTAAGCTCATCGATGTCGTACGTGGCATCAATGGCGCTAAAGATAACCCTGGCGTTCGTGCATCTCTTATTAACGACGTCGAAGGTCCACGCCTTATCCTTGCTTCTAACCTCTCTGGTAAGGATCATCAAATCAGAGTCAGTGTGGAGGCAGAAAAAGGCAACCCTCTTAAATATTTCGAATACCAAACACTTGAAGACCGCGTCAACGCGCTTGAAGAAGCTCGTTCAGCGGCGGAAGATGTCTTAGGTCCTCTTAAATTTCCGGAACAACCAGCAGAAGAGCTGGATGTAAACGGCAATCCTCTACCTCCAGAAGAGCAAAAAGCGGCAGACGATGTACAAGATGATGCATCGCAGGCGCCAATCTCTGCGGCGGGTGCAGAAGCAGCCAAAGCTGGTCAAGAAGCCATTGATGAAGCCAATCGACGCGCGAGCTTACGCCCTGAAGACAGAATTCCAGGGTGGACAGAAACTGCGTCAGGTACTTTGTTGGACTCTTATGAAGAACCAGAGCTCGAACTCGACGAAAAGGCAATAGAGAAGGCACCAGATGTACCAGGCTGGAATAATGCCGCATCGGGCACCCTAACCGATTCTTACGTTACGACGAAAGAGGCTAAGCAGCTTCTTGAGCAAGAAAAAGCGGAAATCGAGCAAAAAATTGCGAGTGAAAAGCAAGCGTTAGACGAAAAAGTGGCACGTGGTGAACTTTCCGAAGCGCAAGCTAAGCAAATTCATCGCGCTAAACTTGATCCTCAAGAACGTGAGCGTCTGGAAAAAATTGATGAAGCAGAAGCGAAAATCGCAAAGGCACAATCTGCTTTTGAAGAATACCTTGGGATGACAGAAGTACAAGCAGGGCAAGATTCAGAAGTTCTGCTTGATGGCGTGGCAAAGCTATCTAGCCACAACAATGTGATTGAAGATGCGATCGAAGGTGTTGATTTAACACTAAAAGGCAAATCAGAACCGAATAAACCGCCTGCTGAAATTGGTGTCGAGTACGACCGTCAAAGTGTACGCAACGATATCGAAAACTTTGTGGCAGCGTATAACTCGTTTTATCAAACCTCCCAAGCGTTGGCGAGTGTGGACCCGGTAACTGGTCAAAAAGGGCCGTTGTCAGGTGACAGCACCGTACGCAGTGCAGATTCACGATTAAAATCGGTCTTTTCTACTCGAATCGATAAGGCGCCTGAAAACCTAAAGTCCTTAACAGAATTTGGCATTACGACCACACGTCAAGGCACCCTAGAAATCAACTATGACATGCTAGATCGCCAGTTGAACAATAACTTCAACGAGTTAGAAAAGTTCTTCGGTGGCAACACAGGTTTTGCTAAACGAGTAGAAGATGCGATTCACGGTATCACAGGTATTACAGGCAGTATTCGTACTCGAGAAAAAAGTCTCACAGAACAAAACTACCGTTTGAGTGACGATCAAGCGGCATTAGATCGCCGCATGGAAAGCCTAGAGAAGCGTACTCATGCGAAGTTTACCGCGATGCAAGATGCGACCGGTAAAATGCAAGGCCAGTTAGGCGCTTTGATGAGTGCGTTGGGTTAATAAATGCAAAAAGAACTCATGGAAATTAGTGATATAGATCAACTAATTACGCAAGAATTAGAAAAAATTGATTTTAATGCTGAAGAAATTCTTCGCTTGGTCGATATCAGGGAACGGTTATTGCAAAACCTGTTACCAATTATTCATCAAAATCCTTTGGTTAAGCAGGATGCAGAGTGGCAAGCATTGCTAACTCGTACCAAAAGAATTGTCGAGCTGATGCAATCGGAAACGTCAAAGGCCGGAAAAGAGCTCCATAAGTTTCGTTATGGCCAGCGTTCACTTCAGCAGTACAAAAAATTTATTTAAAAGAGGATTACTATGCGCGGTTCTTTGCAAGCATACAAAAAGGTATCAGTCGACAGCCAGCTTAGCGCGGCTTCTCCGCACAAAGTCATTCAAATGCTTATGGCTGGTGCGATTGAGCGCCTTATTCAAGGTAAAGCAGCCATGCAAGCAGGCAATATTCCAGCAAAAGGTGAGCGCTTGGGTAAAGCGTTAGACATCATTATCGCGCTACGCAGCTGTCTATCTATGGATGACGGTGGTGATATTGCTTCAAACTTAGATTCACTGTATGAGTTTATGATCACGCAAATTTCTGCTGCTAACCATCAAAATGAGCCTCAGCTGATCGACGACGTTATCGATATTATCCGTGAGATCAAGTCCGCTTGGGACCAAATCCCAACAGAGTTTCATAATCTTACCGCTGCTGAAGTTGGTATTTAATAGTCAAAACAATGCGTTAAGATACTAGACGAATATATTTGTCAATTGCGCAACGAGTTGTGTAGCAAAGTTTCTATCAAGCTCACACCTCTCCATTGCTTGGTTGCCTTATTTTTATATTCAAATAAAATAGAAGCCATTAGTAGCCCTAATGGCTTTTTTGTTGCTGATTTTCCTATTTTGTCTATCGTAAATTGAGTGTGGTGGTTCTGCCTTCTTTAGCACCCAATTGCGCAAATCAAGGTTTGGCCGCAACGCACCTAAAATAAAGGCAATCATTCTTACTTATGCATGGTTTGGCAAAGCTGCTTGTAATTGATGATGACGCATCAAGTCGTTTAAATTTAAGCAATATATTGGAATTTGTTGGAGAAAATTGCGAAGCGGTCAGTTCTGATCAGCTCAGCGATGTTGATTGGTCTAGCGTATGGTCGTGCTGTATTGTTGGTAATATTCCAGCAGGTCAAGCGGCGAGTACGGTTATCTCTCATTTAAACAGCGCTTACCACATCCCTCTTCTAGTCATGGGCCGTTTTCCTTTGCCTGTTGATGATCTTCCAAATTTTGTTGGTGAACTAGAGCTGCCGCTTAATTACCCACAGCTTAGTGAAGCGTTACGCCACTGCAAAGATTTTCTGGGGCGAAAAGGAGTGAATGTTGTTGCTAGTGCACGCAAAAACACGCTTTTTCGCAGCTTAGTTGGTCAAAGTAGAGGTATTCAAGAAGTTCGACACCTGATCGAGCAAGTATCAAACACGGAAGCAAACGTGTTGATCTTAGGTGAGTCCGGTACGGGTAAAGAAGTTGTTGCGCGTAACATCCACTATCACTCTTCATACCGCGATGGCGCATTTGTACCTATTAACTGTGGTGCAATACCGCCTGAGCTCCTAGAAAGCGAATTATTTGGTCACGAAAAAGGCGCGTTTACTGGTGCGTTAACTGCCCGTAAAGGTCGATTTGAGCTCGCAGACGGTGGCACTATCTTTCTTGATGAGATTGGCGATATGCCAATGTCGATGCAAGTAAAGTTGCTTCGTGTATTGCAAGAACGCTGCTTTGAACGTGTAGGTGGCAATAGTACCATCAAGGTAAATGTTCGAGTTGTGGCGGCGACACACCGTAATCTAGAAAATATGATTGAAGAAGGCACGTTCCGAGAAGACTTGTTCTATCGTCTGAACGTGTTTCCGATTGAGATGCCAGCGCTGAAAGAGCGCAAACAAGATATACCATTGCTGCTGCAAGAACTGATGACACGTTTAGAGGCGGAGGGCGGACAACCTATCTGTTTTACACCTCGTGCAATCAACTCACTGATGGAGCATAACTGGCCGGGCAACGTACGCGAGTTGGCTAATCTTGTTGAGCGAATGATTATTCTGTATCCAAATAGCTTAGTGGATGTAAACCATCTACCAACCAAATATCGCTACAGTGACATCCCAGAGTTCCAACCAGAGAGCAATCCATTTGTTTCGGTGGAAGAGCAAGAGCGTGATGTATTCCAAGATATCTTCTCTGAAGATTTTAGCTTTGAAGATCAAGACGACCTTGATCACAGCATG
Organism: Vibrio sp. Vb2131; assembly: GCF_033338535.1. Taxonomy (NCBI): domain Bacteria; kingdom Pseudomonadati; phylum Pseudomonadota; class Gammaproteobacteria; order Vibrionales; family Vibrionaceae; genus Vibrio; species Vibrio sp. Vb2131. The sequence continues at coordinate 159,260 of NZ_JAWOSW010000013.1, read as the reverse complement.
AACGCCCCGCAAGCGCTGCCACCGGAAGGGGTTAATTTGAAAGAGCTGCTGGCTGATTTAGAAGTTAATATGATCAGCCAAGCATTAGAAGCGCAGGGTGGCGTTGTAGCAAGAGCGGCGGACATGCTGGGTATGCGACGTACTACGCTGGTGGAAAAAATGCGTAAGTACAACTTACAGCGCTAGGTAAAGTGAAGTTTTAAGACGATATCTGAATAATCACTTGGGCTGGTTAACATCGCTTTTCTGGCATCCAAAACCGTTATCTCTGAGTGTCAACTTATTGTCGATGGCTTAACGTCCTGATAAATATAAAAAATAGCTTGGTACGCTAATTGCTTACCAAGCTATTTTAGTTTTAGCGGCGATATTTCGACAGGCAGTAATGGATAACAACACCAATCAATCCCATTTAGATTCCGTAGAGAATCAGGTTGAGCGCTACAAACAGGTGCTCGATGTGATGCCTGCTGGAGTGATTTTGCTCGATACGTACGGAGTAGTGCGTGAAGCAAATCCAGAAGCGCACCGAATTCTTGAGATTCCACTGGTTAACGAAAAATGGTTCAACGTTATCCAGGCGGTGTTTGACCCACGTGAAGATGATGGCCATGAAGTTTCCCTGCGGAATGGCCGTAAAGTTCGACTCGCCATCTCGGCGTCCACAACAGGTCAATTGATCCTGATTACCGATTTAACCGAAACCCGTTTACTTCAAGCTCGTGTCAGTGATTTACAGCGCTTATCGTCGTTAGGACGTATGGTTGCGTCGCTTGCTCACCAAGTAAGAACGCCGCTGTCGAGCGCTATGTTATATGCATCCAATTTGGGAGCGCCAAATCTTCCTCCAGCGACAAAAGATCGCTTCCAAACCAAATTAATGGATCGACTGCACGATTTGGAAAAGCAGGTTAATGATATGCTGCTTTTTGCTAAAGGTGGTGATAATAAAGTCATTAAGCCATTTACGATTGCCCAGTTGGTAGCGGAATATCAGCCGATGGTCGAAACCGCGCTAAAAAACAACAGTATTGATTACTGCCTAGAAGTGGAAGAAGAACAAACTGAACTACTAGGCAATGCGAACGCCATTGCATCCGCATTGAGTAATCTGGTCATGAATGCGATTCAAATGTCTGGTAAAGAATCGCAAGTCGATATTTTTTTCCGCCCGGTAAATGGTGAGTTACGCATTTCTGTGCAAGACAGCGGACCGGGTGTGCCTGAAGAACTGCAAGCCAAAATCATGGAGCCATTTTTTACCACACGTTCTCAAGGAACTGGATTAGGGTTGGCAGTTGTTCAAATGGTTTGCCGTGCCCATGACGGTCGATTGGAACTTATTTCAGAGCAGGGTGATGGAGCCTGCTTCACCATGTGCATTCCGCTAGAGCGAGTGCAAACAGAAGCGCAATAAGCGGCTTTTGGTAATAACAATTTCTGGAGAATCATAATGGCGCAAAGCAAAGTGCTGATCGTAGAAGACGATGAAGGTCTTCGTGAAGCCCTAGTCGATACTCTGGCTCTGGCAGGGTATGAGTGGTTGGAAGCGGACTGTGCTGAAGATGCACTGTTAAAGCTGAAATCGAATACGGTTGATATCGTCGTTTCTGATGTGCAAATGGCGGGTATGGGTGGCTTAGCTCTGCTCAAAAGCATCAAGCAGAATTGGCCTAACTTACCAGTATTGCTAATGACGGCGTACGCCAACATTGAAGATGCCGTGTCTGCAATGAAAGATGGCGCGATCGACTACATGGCGAAACCATTTGCACCAGAAGTGTTGCTAAATATGGTCAGTCGTTATGCACCGATAAAAAGTGATGACAACGGTGACGCTATCGTTGCTGATGAGAAAAGTCTACGTTTACTCGCGTTGGCCGATAAAGTGGCACGTACAGATGCGAATGTTATGGTGCTAGGTCCTAGTGGCTCAGGTAAAGAAGTGATGTCGCGCTATATTCACAACGCGTCAAATCGTAAAAATGGTCCTTTTGTCGCAATTAACTGTGCCGCGATTCCTGACAATATGCTCGAAGCAACACTGTTTGGCTATGAAAAGGGCGCATTTACTGGTGCTGTTCAGGCATGCCCAGGAAAGTTCGAACAAGCGCAAGGTGGCACAATCTTGCTTGATGAAATCAGCGAAATGGACTTGAACCTGCAAGCGAAGTTATTGCGTGTCCTACAAGAGCGCGAAGTAGAGCGCCTAGGCAGTCGCAAAAGCATCAAGTTAGATGTTCGTGTGTTAGCGACGAGTAACCGTGATCTTAAGCAATACGTGTCAGAAGGAAACTTCAGAGAGGACTTATATTACCGCCTGAATGTATTCCCAATTGCGTGGTCTGCACTTAAAGAACGTAAAGGCGATATTGCACCGCTTGCCAAGCATCTTGCTGAGCGTCATTGCAGCAAAATGGGCATGCCAGTGCCTCAATTCTCGACCGTTGCGTTAGAAAAACTATTGCAATACCCTTGGCCGGGTAATGTTCGTGAATTGGATAACGTGGTTCAACGAGCGCTGATATTAAGTGAAAATGGCGACATCGATGCAGAGCACATTTTGCTTGAGGGCGTAGATTGGCAAGATGCCAATAGCTTGCAACACGTGGTGCAAAACGCAGATATGGTCGTGCCCAATGTTAAGCCAGTTGCTCAAGCTGAGAGTGTCAGCCGCCCAGTAACTGGTGGAGAAGGCTTAGGCAGCGAGCTGCGCGATCAAGAATACGCCATTATTTTGGAGACTTTGGTTGAATGTAATGGTCGACGCAAAGAAATGGCGGAGAAACTGGGTATAAGCCCTCGAACCTTGCGCTATAAGCTTGCCAAAATGCGTGATGCTGGTATAGATATCCCGAATTAACACAGACAACGGCCGTAAGACAAAAAGTGTAAGTAAATTGATTGCTAATGTCTTATGGCACGTTAATTGCTGTGTCAATAATCAGTTTTGTTAATAGTCAATCTTTTGGCTTAGAGGTGCTAATGAAAATTGATGGTATTCAGGCAGAAATGCGCGCCATGATGGTAGAAGCAACCAATACGGCTCCTACTGCAAGTGGGGCGAAAGTTGGAGCGGATTTTAACGATCTCCTAACTAAAGCCATCAATAACGTGAACACACTTCAAAAAGCATCTGGTGATTTACAAACCCGTTTTGATCGTGGTGATGCCGATGTATCCCTTTCTGACGTTATGATCGCTCGTAACAAGTCTAGTGTCGCTTTTGATGCGACGGTTCAAATTCGCAATAAACTCGTTGAGGCATATAAAGACCTCATGAACATGCCAGTGTAATTTAGGTAATAAGTGTGGCAGACAAGTCTACAGATTTAACCGTCACTGAAGGCGGCTCAGATGGTGCACTGGTAGCAAGTTCCGATGTGGATGTGGAGAGTCAAAATCCAGATCTAGAGGAGCGCAGTGCGTCAAAATTCGATATGGCAGTGGGCGACCTCGATTTACTTCGTCAGGTTGTGCTTGTGCTGTCGATATCCATCTGTGTTGCATTGATCGTGATGCTGTTCTTTTGGGTCAAAGAACCGGAAATGCGCCCACTTGGTGCGTATGAGACCGAAGAATTGATCCCCGTTCTGGATTATCTGGACCAGCAGAAAATCAATTATAAGCTTGATGGCAATACTGTTTCTGTTGAATCGAGTGAGTACAACTCGATCAAACTTGGCATGGTTCGTTCCGGCGTTAACCAAGCTACAGAAGCGGGCGATGATATTTTGCTGCAAGACATGGGTTTTGGTGTTTCACAACGTCTCGAGCAAGAGCGTCTCAAACTCAGTCGAGAGCGCCAATTGGCTCAAGCAATTGAAGAAATGAAGCAAGTTCGCAAAGCACGAGTGTTATTGGCACTGCCAAAGCACAGCGTGTTTGTGCGTCATAACCAAGAAGCGTCTGCGTCGGTATTTTTGACATTGTCGACAGGCACGAACCTTAAGCAACAAGAAGTGGATTCTATTGTCGACATGGTGGCTAGTGCTGTGCCGGGAATGAAAACTTCTCGAATTACCGTCACAGATCAGCATGGCCGCTTACTCAGCTCAGGCTCCCAAGATCCCGCTTCTGCGGCGCGACGCAAAGAACAAGAATTAGAACGCAGCCAAGAACAAGCGCTGCGCGAAAAAATTGATTCCGTACTATTACCCATTTTAGGTTATGGCAACTATACGGCGCAGGTTGATATCCAAATGGACTTCAGTGCGGTTGAACAAACCCGCAAACGCTTTGATCCAAATACCCCTGCGACCCGCAGTGAGTACGCACTCGAAGATTACAATAACGGTAACATGGTAGCGGGTATTCCGGGTGCGTTGAGTAATCAGCCTCCAGCGGATGCCTCAATTCCGCAAGATGTGGCTCAAATGAAAGATGGTTCTGTCATGGGGCAGGGTTCAGTTCGTAAAGAGTCCACGCGTAACTTTGAGCTAGATACCACCATCAGCCACGAGCGAAAGCAGACCGGGACGGTGGCTCGTCAGACCGTTTCTGTTGCGATTAAAGACCGTCGTCAAGTTAACCCTGATACGGGTGAAGTGACTTATACCCCAATGTCCGAATCTGAAATCAATGCCATTCGCCAAGTATTAATTGGTACCGTTGGCTTTGATCAAGGCCGTGGCGATTTGCTAAATGTATTGAGTGTAAAGTTTGCTGAGCCAGAGGCTGAGCAGCTAGAAGAACCACCAATTTGGGAGCACCCTAACTTCAGTGATTGGGTTCGTTGGTTCGCAAGTGCATTAGTGATTATTGTGGTTGTGTTGGTTCTGGTTCGCCCAGCAATGAAGAAATTGCTTAACCCTACCAGCGATGATGAAGACGAAATGTACGGACCAGACGGCTTGCCGATTGGTGCGGATGGTGAAACTAGCTTGATTGGCAGTGACATCGAAAGCAGCGAACTGTTCGAGTTTGGCTCAAGTATTGATTTGCCAAACCTTCATAAAGATGAAGATGTATTGAAAGCGGTTCGCGCTCTGGTTGCGAATGAACCTGAACTGGCTGCTCAAGTAGTGAAAAACTGGATGAATGACAATGGCTAATGATATCGTACCTCAAGATGACAACGCCGCGGGAATGCCAGTAGAGCTGGATGTTTCAACCATTACTGGCGAAGAAAAAGCGGCAATTTTGCTACTGAGCCTTAATGAACAAGATGCAGCTGGCATTATCCGTCACCTAGAACCAAAACAGGTTCAGCGTGTTGGTAGTGCGATGGCTCGCGCGAAGGATCTCAGCCAAGACAAGGTATCTGCTGTTCATCGTGCGTTTTTGGAGGATATCCAGAAATACACCAACATTGGTATGGGCAGCGAAGACTTTATGCGTAATGCACTGGTTGCCGCTCTTGGTGAAGACAAAGCCAACAACTTAGTTGACCAGATCCTACTTGGTACGGGCTCAAAAGGTTTGGATTCTTTGAAATGGATGGACCCACGCCAAGTGGCGAGCATTATAGTCAATGAACACCCACAGATTCAAACTATCGTACTGTCTTATTTAGAAGCAGACCAATCTGCAGAGATTTTGTCTCAGTTCCCTGAGCGCGTGCGTTTGGATCTGATGATGCGTATTGCCAACCTTGAAGAGGTTCAGCCATCAGCATTGGCAGAGCTGAACGAAATCATGGAGAAACAGTTCGCGGGTCAAGCGGGTGCACAAGCAGCCAAAATTGGCGGCCTGAAAGCAGCAGCGGAGATCATGAACTACCTAGACAACAACGTCGAAGGTTTGTTGATGGAACAAATTCGCGATCAGGACGAAGACATGGCGACGCAAATCCAAGACCTAATGTTTGTCTTCGAAAACTTAGTCGAAGTGGACGACCAAGGTATTCAGAAGTTGCTGCGTGACGTACCACAAGACGTGTTGCAAAAAGCACTTAAAGGTGCAGATGACTCGTTACGTGAGAAAGTCTTCAAGAACATGTCTAAACGTGCTGCTGATATGATGCGTGATGATATAGAAGCGATGCCGCCAGTACGAGTGGCAGATGTAGAAGCCGCTCAGAAAGAAATCTTAGCAATTGCCCGTCGAATGGCGGATGCTGGTGAGCTCATGTTGTCTGGCGGTGCTGACGAATTCTTATAATTTCTATTGCTTCGCAATTATCCTATTGCGGAGCACCCTCACTTCTTAATCGAACACACAATAGGTAACCCATGGCTGGCGATAGAAAACGCGGATTTATCCGTCCTGATGAAGATGATTCGATGATCGCACCTCAACGTTGGGGGCTGCCTGATTATGGCGAGCCTAAAGCCAAACAAGCAAAACAAACCGCGTTCAACTATGACCCGGGATGGGTGCCGAATTTTGATGAGCCTGAAGAAGAGCAGCCACTTGCGCTAACCGAAGAACAAATTGAACTGATTAAGCAAGGTGCTTATCAAGAAGGCTTACATCAAGGTCAGGAAGCTGGCTTTAAGCAAGGTTACGACAAAGGTAAAGAAGAAGGGTTGCAAGCCGGCCATGCTGAAGGTCTTGAGCTCGGAAAAGCTGAAGGGGTGACTGCAGGGCAAGAATACATTCAGCAGCAAGTTGAAACCTTTATGAACTTGGCCAATCAGTTTGCTCAACCTTTGGAGTTGATGAATGCTCAGGTTGAAAAGCAGCTGGTGGATATGGTGCTCTGCTTAGTCAAAGAAGTGGTGCACGTTGAAGTACAAACCAACCCTCAAATTATTTTAGATACAGTGAAGCAGTCGGTCGAAGCGCTACCAATATCAGGCCACCCTATTACCTTGCACCTGAATCCAGAAGATGTCGCGATTATTCGTTCAGCTTATGGTGAAGAAGACCTTGATTGTCGCAACTGGACGTTAGTTGCTGAACCATCGCTCAATCGAGGTGACGTCCAGATTGAAGCAGGTGAATCAAGCATTAATTATCGCATGGAAGAACGCGTCAAAAGCGTATTGCACAGCTTTTGTGGCGCAAACCGTCATCAAGAGGGTGAGTAATCCATGCAAGCACTCGCTGACCGCTTAAAAAGCTACAAAGTTGAAGGCCTTACGACGCGCCCTGTCGCCTCTGGCAAACTGGTGCGTGTGGTTGGGTTAACGTTGGAAGCGACCGGCTGTCGCGCACCAATTGGCAGTTTATGCTTAGTGGAAACCATGTCAGGTCAGATGGAAGCTGAGGTTGTCGGCTTTTCAGGTGACAACCTATTTTTAATGCCAAGCGAACAAATTACGGGCATTTTACCTGGCGCGAGAGTCACCCCTTTAACCAGTGACGCTGGTTTACCCGTCGGCATGGAATTACTTGGGCGCGTGATAGACGGGGTTGGGAATCCACTTGATGGACTTGGCCCTTTGTATACCGATCACCGTGCCTCTTTTAATGCCGAACCAATCAACCCGTTGGCTCGAAAGCCAATTTCTGAACCGCTCGATGTTGGCCTAAAAGCCATCAATGGTTTGTTGACGGTTGGTAAAGGTCAGCGTATCGGTCTGTTTGCAGGTTCTGGTGTGGGTAAATCGGTCACGCTTGGCATGATGACGCGAGGCACCACCGCACAGGTTGTGGTCGTCGGCCTGATAGGTGAGCGTGGACGTGAAGTTAAAGAGTTCATCGAAGAGATCTTGGGTGAGGACGGTCGTCGCCGCTCAGTGGTGGTCGCGGCGCCTGCCGATGCTTCACCTCTAATGCGCTTAAAGGGGTGCCAAACGGCATTAACGATTGCTGAATACTTCAGGGACCAAGGGTTAGATGTTCTGCTATTGATGGACTCGTTGACTCGTTTTGCACAAGCACAGCGTGAAATCGCACTTTCTGTTGGTGAGCCGCCAGCGACGAAAGGTTACCCGCCTTCTGTATTTGCCAAGCTGCCAGCGCTGGTTGAGCGAGCGGGTAATGGAAGTTCCGAACAAGGCTCGATTACGGCGTTCTTTACCGTGTTGACCGAAGGGGATGATTTGCAAGATCCGATAGCGGACGCATCGCGAGCCATTCTTGATGGCCATATTGTACTTTCTCGTGAAATGGCGGATGCAGGCCATTATCCGGCGATTGATGTCGAGAAGTCGGTGAGCCGTGTTATGCCGCAAATCACGACCGAAGAGCACGTTCTGATGTCAAAAGCGGTGCGACAGGTCTTGTCTATTTGTCGCAAGAATCAAGATTTGGTCTCGATTGGAGCGTACAAACCGGGTACCGATCCTGCTATTGATGGCGCATTTACTTTGAAACCGAAGTTAGACGAATACTTGCAGCAGAGCATGAAAGAATCAGTGCCATATGATATGTGCGTCAATATGCTTAGAAACATTTTGGGTGGGTGATAGCGCATGAATAATGCGATGGAGTTTCTACTTGAGCAAACTAAGGATCGTGAAGACCAAGCTGTGCTTGCACTGAACAAAGCGCGTTCTGAACTCGAAGATTATTACCGTCAGGTTGAACAAATTGAAAAGTATCGGCTTGATTATTGCCAGCAGCTCGTCGACCGTGGTCAGGCGGGCCTAACGGCAAGTCAATATGGACACTTAAATCGATTCCTTACCCAGCTAGATGAAACTTTATCTAAGCAAAAGCAAGCAGAAAGTCATTTCAAAGAGCAGGTTGAAAACTGTAAAGAATATTGGTTAACCGTGCGTAAAGAACGCAAATCCTATGAGTGGATGATAGACAAACGCGAAAAAGAGAAACAACTTGCTGAAGCTAAGCGCGAACAAAAGCAAATGGACGAGTTTTCCACCTTACTTTACAGTCGAAAACCACATCGTTTCTAAAGGTTATCGGTTCGATATTGCATTACGGTGTTGCAGTTGACTACATCTCTACCGATTCAAGTAAGGTAACTTTGATTGAGTCTTGTTCAATTAACTCAAACACCTTCGGTCGAATCTCGCGAACCCACCACTCGTCGTATGTTTTTTCGTAGAGAGCCTGGCGTGCTTGCTCATTGTCGAACTCTCTAAGCCAAACAAAATAGTCATGTCCATCATCACCAGTGTGGACGTAAGTATTCAGTACACGCATGCCTTGTGAGCGTTGATAGGGCAACAGTTCTTCCTTCATCCAACTTAGCCACTGTTCTGTTTTGCCTGCTCTGATTCTATATTGGCGTAATTCTGTGATCTTCAAAGTGATTCCTTAATTGTTAAGCCAAGTGTCTGTTTACGCTTATCGTTTTTCAAAGTCAATCAAGTAGCTGTACATCATGTTAGGAACCAGGTTATCGGATAGTAATGTTGATGTTTGTTCCATAAACATGCCATCTATTAGCTTGCCGAGAATTGGCTCAATATTGTGGTGTGATTTTTGCATTTTAGCTGTCAGTATCGGGTCTTTTTGACCTTTGTTTGCCGCCAGTATTGCTGCCTGTCAGCGATACGCTCAGAGCCACGAGAACGAGAGTTTCTAAATGAGTGTGAATTTGTCCCATGTATCTGCGACTACCAAGACGCCAGTTTCTGATGTGTCCGCTAAAGCGTCTGCAGAGAGCACTGAAAGCAAGGGATTTTTAGAAACGTTAACCGATGCGTTTGCTGGTAAACAAAAGCCCGAAAAAGTAGCAACAGAATCGACAGTGGTTGAAGAAAAAGAAAGAGCGGATGTAGGCAGTACTTCTTCTGCTAACGTCTCGGACGAATTGTTGGCGCAAGAAAGCCAAGAATCCGTCAGTGACGGGCCCCATGATTTTGATGAAACATCAGCAAACAAACCGAATGCAACCCTAAGTGACAAGGCAAGTTTACAAAAGGCGAGTAACAGCACACCTTTGAAGCCTGATGTTGAAGCTATCGAAACAGTGAAATCAACATCAATTGATACGAGTAACCCATCAAATACAATGGACGTAAAAAGCACGATGGGCGAAGGACAACAGCTTCTTGGTCGAATTGAACAAGCGAATCAAACCCTGAATGCGAGTAATGCATCCATCGATAGTGGCAAAATTTTGCCTCAGAGAGCAAATTTAGTGCATTCGTTCCACGAGCAAGCAACCGTTTCGACAAACCTTGATGAGCTGGCTTTGAATGAAACGCCATTAGTTCATTCGCTTGAACAAGCACAGATGATCCCAGGACAAGACTTAGAGCCAATTTTAGATAAGAGTGGTCAACCTATCGATGTCGACAAACTCTCGTCTGAGTTTGCTGCTTGGCAAGAGCTAGCGAAACAAGCCAGCCATCCGACGACTAAGAGCGCAGTCAGTGGTGAAGTAGCTAATGATCTGTCGCCGTTGTTAACAGACGTTGATGGTTCCAACATCGACGCGCTTCCACGAGTCTCCTTGGATGAACTTGAAATTATAGATACCAAGTTGGCGCAAGGAAAACCACTGACTCAGCAAGAAGCTCAGATCATTGAAGGGTTGAAACAAGGAACGATCACGGCGGATATTCCTGAGCAAGACCTTGCCCAATTTGTTGCGCTCCCTAATGACATTAAACAGATTCTCGCAGAGCAACAAGTACAACATAATTTAACTCGCCAGGCTGGACCTATGGCAGTGTCTCAGCAAATCCAGCATACAGCGGCTCAAGTACCCCAGCCACAAACTGCTCATAGTGGAGAAAAAGTCGCATTATCTCCAACGCCTGATACGTTGATAGCCGCGCAAGTGCCGACGTCGCTTCAAGGTGTGAAAGACGGAGAGATTAGCCAGAAAGTAATGAACGCAGCATTGGCGACTGGTGCGCTAAAGGCGACTGCGGATAAACAAGATAAGCCGGACCTCCAACATGGCTTCGCTGGACAGCTTCAGGCTATGGCAGGTCAGCAAGGAATTAATGTGCAGCAACAAGCGCGTATTGATGCTGCACAACAAGCTCAGCTTCCGTTGCAACTAACTAAAGAGCTAGCCAACGAGCAAGTTGCGGAAAAAGTGCAAATGATGATGTCGAAGAATCTGAAAAATCTCGATATTCGTCTTGATCCACCAGAGTTAGGTCGTATGCAAATTCGTATGACCATGAATAACGACGTTGCCAATGTACATTTTACAGTGAACAACCCGCAAGCTCGTGACATTATTGAACAGACGCTCCCTCGTTTGAGAGAAATGCTAGCGCAACAAGGTATGCAGCTGGCTGATTCTTCCGTCCAGCAACAAAACAGCGGGCAACAGCAAGGTAGGTATACTGCTGAACAACATGGTCAAAGCGCGCAAAGTGGCGGTTTTTCTGGACAGTCCGAAGAGGGTTTTGAATCTGATGTCAATCTGGATTTGAATGTCGCTTCAAAGCGTGATGGAATTAGTTTTTACGCATAAAAGGCCGTTTAACGGCAATGGCATACGGTTACCAAGCAACTCACTAAAACGTCTTGGTAACTCAAAAGAACAATAAGAGACAAGAATGGCAGAAGAACAGTTACAAGGGGCCGATGCGCCGAAAGGAAAAAGCAAGTTACTTATCATCATCATCGCTGTTGTAGTATTACTACTTGGTGGCGGGGCAGCGGCATTTTTTCTAATGGGCTCTGATGAACCTGCTCAGGCTGAATCGTCTCAACAGGCTCAAGTGAAGGCATCGAATGCTGCGCCCATCGCGTATGTGAATCTTCCTCAGGCATTTGTATTTAACGTTACTGGGGATAGCCGCGATAGGCTGGTTCAAATTAAAGCGCAGTTAATGGTTCGCGGTGCAGAAAATGAAGAGTTGGCGCGGTATCATTCGCCACTGATTGAAAGCTCTATGCTATCAACGTTTGCTTCCGCGACGGTTGATCAATTGCGCTCTCCTACAGGACGAGTGGAATTGCGCGATCGTGCTTCCGAAGATATCAAAGCAGCGCTGAATGCTGCGGTCGGTAAGCCAGTGATTGAAAAAGTACTGTTTACAGATTTTGTTATTCAATAGGTAAAACGTGACCGATCTATTAAGCCAAGACGAAATTGATGCGCTATTGCATGGGGTTGACGATGTTGATGACGTCGATGAACCGATAGAAAACGACACTGAGGGTGCCGTCAATTTTGATTTCTCGTCGCAAGACAGAATCGTACGTGGTCGAATGCCGACGCTCGAACTTATCAACGAGCGCTTTGCACGGCACATGCGTATTAGTCTGTTTAATATGCTGCGTAAAACGGCAGAGGTGTCGATCAATGGCGTGCAGATGATGAAGTTTGGTGAATACCAGAACACATTGTACGTGCCAACCAGTTTGAACATGGTGCGTTTTCGTCCGTTAAAAGGCACTGCGTTGATCACCATGGAGGCTCGTTTAGTCTTTATTCTGGTAGAAAACTTCTTTGGCGGTGATGGTCGATTCCACGCCAAAATCGAAGGCCGCGAATTTACCCCAACGGAACGCCGCATCATTCAGTTGTTACTGAAAATTGTATTTGAAGATTATAAAGAAGCGTGGTCGCCAGTGATGGGGGTAGAGTTCGAATATCTCGACTCTGAAGTAAACCCAAGCATGGCAAACATTGTCAGCCCGACAGAAGTGATTGTCGTGAGTTCATTCCATATAGAAGTTGACGGCGGTGGCGGCGATTTTCATGTCGTTATGCCTTACTCCATGGTTGAGCCTATCCGTGAACTATTGGATGCAGGTGTTCAGTCCGACAAGATGGAAACGGACGTTCGCTGGAGCTCAGCACTACGTGAAGAGATCATGGATTGTCCGGTTAACTTCCGCGTGAACTTGCTCGAAAAAGACATTTCTTTGCGTGATCTCATGGAGCTGCAACCGGGCGACATCATCCCGATTGAAATGCCAGAACATGCGACGATGTTTGTAGAAGACCTACCGACCTATCGCGTAAAAATGGGTCGTTCGGAAGACAAATTAGCGGTGCAAATTTCTGAGGAAATTGAGCGCCCACATGTCGTCAAAACAGATTTAGCTTTCTTAGGTAAAGACATCATGTCCGAGCTTGAGAATGAAGACGATATAGACCATTAAGATACCTTATTAAACAGACATGCTATGGCATGAGTAAGGCGTAACACAGGATAGAAAAATGGAACCAAGTGACGATCAAAAGCTAGCAGACGAATGGGCAGCCGCTCTTGGCGAAGACCCGTCTGCCCCTTCTGTAGACGTAGATGAAGTATTGGCTGCGCCACTGGAAGAGCTAAAAGACACTTCAAGCCCAATTAGCGAAGATGAGCGTCGTAAACTCGACACTATTATGGATATCCCGGTGACGATTTCGATGGAAGTCGGTCGTTCTCAAATTAGCATTCGGAACCTGTTGCAGCTTAACCAAGGTTCGGTTGTTGAGTTGGATCGTCTAGCCGGTGAGTCGCTCGACGTATTGGTTAACGGTACTTTGATTGCTCACGGCGAAGTCGTGGTCGTCAACGATAAGTTTGGTATCCGTTTGACGGATGTGATCAGCCAAACTGAACGAATTAAGAAGCTGCGTTAAGATGAGTCGTTCAATCAAAATGCGATTGAAGCAAATCACTGGAGCACTGAGCTTAATGCTAAGTGCTCCTTATGCATTTGCTGCCGCACCAAATAATCTGGATCTTGCGACGACACTTGGCTCGCTTGTGCTTGTAATCGGCGTGATTCTTTTGCTGGCTTGGTTGCTGAAACGTATGCAAGTGCCAGCGATGGGACAACAAAAGGGCTTGCGTATAGTGAGTCAGTTGCCAGTGGGTACAAAAGAAAGAATCGCAGTAGTTCAAGTGGGTGAAGAACAGTTTTTGGTTGGGATTACTAGCCAATCGATCCAAACTTTAGCCAAGTTAGATAAGCCACTGAAAGAGGAAGAGTTGGCGACCAATGCTTTTGCGACTCAATTTAGCCAGCTGATTAAAAAACATGACAAAGGGTAATCCAATTCGTTTGCTCCTGAGTACGTTGTTACTTTTTGTCGGCGTGCTGTTTTCTTCATTTACCTTTGCTGAAGCAGAGGAGTCAGCGCTGCCAGATAACTTAGCCGATGGAAGTGGTGTTACAGTTCAGGCTATGCAAAGTGATACTGGTGCTAGCCGTGCTATGTCCGTTTCTAGTGGCGGTGGTATTCCAGCATTCACCATGACCACGAACCCTGATGGCAGTGAAGACTACTCGGTTACACTACAAATTTTAGCGTTAATGACCATGCTTGGCTTCTTGCCTGCCATGGTGATTCTGATGACCTCGTTCACTCGAATTGTGGTGGTGATGTCGATATTGCGTCAGGCAATGGGTTTGCAACAAACGCCTTCTAATCAGGTTATTATTGGTATTGCGCTGTTTTTGACCTTTTTTGTTATGTCTCCTGTCCTGAACGAAATCAACGACAAAGCTGTTCAGCCTTATTTGAACGAGCAAGTTACGGCGCGAGAAGCGTTTGATGCTGCACAAGCGCCAATGAAAGCATTTATGCTTAAGCAGACCCGAATCAAAGATTTGGAGACGTTCGTAACCATGTCAGGAGAGCAAGTCGAGAATCCAGAAGATGTGTCGATGGCGGTGTTGATTCCGGCTTTTATCACCTCAGAGCTAAAAACTGCATTCCAAATTGGCTTTATGCTCTTCTTGCCGTTTTTGATTATTGACCTTGTAGTCGCTTCGGTACTGATGGCAATGGGTATGATGATGTTGTCACCAATGATTGTTTCGTTGCCGTTCAAGTTGATGTTGTTCGTATTGGTCGATGGTTGGAACTTGATACTCTCGACACTTGCGGGCAGCTTTGCCCTTTAGATAAGCGCAGATAGAGGATAAGACATGACACCAGAAATGTTTGTCGAGCTTTTCCGTGAAGCACTTTGGATGGTGCTTATCATGGTCTGCGCTATTATCATCCCAAGCTTGCTTATCGGCCTTGTAGTTGCGATTTTTCAAGCTGCGACATCCATCAACGAACAAACATTGAGCTTCTTACCGCGTTTGATTGTCACGCTTTTGGCCCTGATGCTGTTTGGGCATTGGATGACGCAAATGTTGATGGAATATTTCTATGGCTTGATTGAACGCTTACCTCAGGTGCTTTATTAGAGGCGCCTATGGAGTACCCCACTAGCGTTGTCTTAGATTGGATCGCAAACTACTTCTGGCCCTATGTTCGTATCTCATCCATGTTGATGGTGATGACAGTAACCGGGGCCCGATTTGTTTCGCCAAGAATCCGCCTTTACCTCGGTTTAGCCATCACTTTCGCTGTCATGCCAGCCATCCCCGCCGTACCTCAGGACATTGAGCTACTCTCGTTTCGTGGCTTCATGACCATTGCCGAGCAAATGATCATCGGCATAGCGATGGGTATGGTTACTCAATTTATGATTCAAACCTTTGTCCTACTTGGTCAAATATTGGGTATGCAATCAAGTTTGGGCTTTGCTTCTATGGTTGATCCCGCAAATGGTCAGAACACGCCATTGCTTGGCCAGTTATTCATGTTCTTAACGACAATGTTTTTCCTTGCCACCGATGGACACTTAAAAATGCTGCAATTGGTGGTGTTCAGTTTTAAAACTTTGCCGATTGGCTCCGGCTCGCTCAACGCGGTTGATTTCCGTGAAATGGCAGGCTGGCTTGGTATTATGTTCCAAACTGCATTGAGTATGTCTCTATCCGGCATTATTGCACTACTGACCATTAACTTGTCGTTTGGTGTAATGACCCGTGCCGCACCACAGCTGAATATCTTCTCGCTTGGTTTTGCTTTTGCTTTGATGGTGGGTCTATTACTTTGTTGGTACATACTGGCTGGTCTATACAGTCATTATGAAATGTTCTGGACAGTGGGTGAGGCGCAGATTTGTCGGCTCATTCGCTTGGAGTGCTAAGATTTGGCAGAATCAGACGGTCAGGAACGCACCGAAGAAGCCACGCCCCGACGGTTACAACAAGCCAGAGAAAAGGGGCAGGTCGCTCGATCTAAAGAGCTTGCATCAGCATCTGTGCTGATCGTTGGCGCCATTTCATTGATGTGGTTTGGCGAGGCGTTAGCACGTTCATTGTTTTCCATCATGAGCCGTTTATTTGATCTTCAACGAGAAGAGATTTTCGATACTGCAAAACTGTTTGATATCGCTTTGGGCGCGATGAGTGATTTGTTGTTCCCACTATTTTTGGTGTTAGCGACATTGTTTACCGCCGCCATGATTGGAGCAGCAGGTGTGGGAGGAATCAGTTTTTCTGCCCAAGCGGCCATGCCCAAGCTGTCGAAAATGAATCCACTTAGCGGCTTAAAGCGAATGGTTGGCATGCAAAGCTGGGTAGAGTTGATCAAATCAATCCTTAAAGTGGTTCTGGTCACTGGTGTCGCCATCTATTTGATCCAAGCATCGCAGGCCGATCTGATTCAATTGAGCATGGATGTGTATCCGCAAAACATCTTCCATGCTTTAGATATTTTGCTGAACTTTATTTTGCTGATCAGTTGCTCGCTATTGATTGTGGTTGCCATCGATATTCCATTTCAAATTTGGCAGCACGCCGATCAGTTAAAAATGACCAAGCAAGAAGTCAAAGACGAATACAAAGAGACTGAAGGTAAGCCGGAAGTGAAAGGCCGTATTCGTATGTTGCAAAGGGAAGCGGCTCAACGTCGAATGATGGCGGACGTTCCTCAAGCTGATGTTATTGTTACTAACCCAGAGCACTTCTCGGTAGCGCTTCGTTATAAACAGAAGACAGACCGTGCGCCAGTCGTGATCGCTAAAGGTACTGACCACATGGCGATGAAGATTCGAGAAGTCGCCCGCGAACATGACATTACGATTGTGCCCGCACCACCTTTGGCTCGTGCGTTGTACCACACGACAGAGCTCGAGCAAGAGATCCCCGATGGGTTATTTACTGCCGTCGCTCAGGTTTTGGCATTTGTATTCCAATTGAAGCAATACCGAAAACGAGGTGGACAGCGCCCGAAAATTCAAGATTATGATTTGCCAATCCCGCCCGAGCACCGTCATTGATACGAAAAGCGGTAAAGCCTTAAAAAAGCTCGTTTGATCAAAAGCTAAGCTCTATTTGAGTGTTTAGTCATTATTTTGGCGCTAATTATGGTACATAGATTGCTTAAAACGCTTTAATTATCAACCCTACCTAAACTTTTAGGCTAAAGCGGTCGCGTATTAATAGTAAGAGCTTACGTGACGCTTCAATCGATTGAGATCTCTCGCAGTATGAAGTTAAGCCTGCCGTTTGCAGATAAATTGCCACGAATCCCTCAACGTGAAATGCCAGCTATTGGTGCTCCGGTGATGGTTTTGGCCACCCTAGCGATGG
Organism: Vibrio sp. Vb2131; assembly: GCF_033338535.1. Lineage (NCBI taxonomy): Bacteria > Pseudomonadati > Pseudomonadota > Gammaproteobacteria > Vibrionales > Vibrionaceae > Vibrio > Vibrio sp. Vb2131. The sequence continues at coordinate 142,109 of NZ_JAWOSW010000013.1, read as the reverse complement.
TGGTACTGCCGATTCCAGCATTTTTGCTGGATATGTTCTTCACCTTTAACATCGCGCTGTCGATGGTGGTGTTGTTAGTGACCGTTTACACACGTCGCCCTTTGGACTTCGCTGCTTTTCCAACGGTATTGCTGATCGCCACGTTGCTCCGCTTGGCTTTGAACGTTGCCTCGACTCGTGTCGTCTTACTGCATGGTCATGAAGGCGGTAATGCGGCAGGTAACGTAATTGAGGCGTTCGGTAACGTCGTTATTGGTGGTAACTACGCGGTCGGCCTAGTGGTTTTCCTCATCTTAATGATCATCAACTTTATGGTGGTGACCAAAGGTGCGGGTCGTATCTCTGAGGTAAGTGCTCGCTTTACGCTTGATGCGTTGCCGGGTAAGCAAATGGCGATTGATGCCGACTTGAATGCCGGATTGATAGACCAAGAGCAGGCAAGAGTTCGTCGTTTTGAAGTGACCAAAGAAGCGGATTTCTATGGCTCGATGGATGGTGCCTCGAAGTTCGTAAAAGGTGACGCGATTGCCGGTATTTTGATTCTGTTTATCAACATCGTCGGCGGTCTGTCGATCGGTATGGCGCAGTATGGATTGGGTTTCGGTGAAGCGATTGAAATCTATACCTTACTGACAATCGGTGATGGTTTGGTCGCACAAATCCCATCGCTATTGCTGTCGATTGCAGCGGCAATGATGGTGACGCGCCAAAACACCGATGAAGACATGGGGGAACAACTGGTCTTCCAGATGTTCGACAACCCAAAAGCGCTGATGATTACTGCGGCTATTCTTGGTGTGATGGGCATCGTACCGGGCATGCCACACTTTGCGTTTTTGAGCCTGGCAGTCGCGGCCGGTGCAGCGGCATATTTCATCGACAAACGGCAGAAGCAGAAAGCGAAAGAGCCCGCTTTACCAGCAACAGCAGACGAAGGTACAGAACCTTCCTCACAGCGCGAACTGTCTTGGGATGACGTCCAGCCAGTCGATATTATTGGCTTGGAAGTCGGTTATCGCTTAATCCCTTTGGTGGACAGAGACCAAGGTGGGGAACTGCTAGAGCGCGTAAAAGGCGTGCGTAAAAAGTTATCGCAAGATTTTGGGTTCCTAATTCCAGCGGTTCATATTCGTGACAATCTTGAGCTGACCCCAAACAGTTACCGAATTACATTGATGGGGGTTGCGGTGGGCGAAGCAGAGATTCGTCCGGATCAAGAGCTAGCGATTAACCCAGGTCAGGTGTATGGCATGATTGATGGTGAACCAACCATTGACCCTGCTTTTGGACTGGAAGCCGTATGGATCCGAGAAGATCAGCGTGAGCACGCGCAGGCTCTGGGTTATACGGTTGTTGATTCATCAACGGTATTAGCGACGCACCTAAGCCAGCTATTGACCAACAACGCATCACAGCTAATTGGCCATGAAGAAGTAGAGAATTTATTAGAAATGTTGGGACGCAGCGCGCCTAAGTTGGTCGAGAACTTTGTTCCTGACCAATTACCATTAGGTGTGGTGGTGAAAGTCCTACAAAACTTGTTAAACGAGGCCATTCCAATCCGCGATATTCGCACGATTGTTCAAACTTTGGCTGAGTACTCAAGTAAGAGTCAAGAAGCTGACATATTGACGGCAGCAGTTCGAATTAGTCTTAAACGTCTAATTGTTCAAGAAATCAATGGTATAGAGCCTGAGTTACCAGTGATCACCTTGATACCCGAACTGGAACAAATATTGCATCAAACTATGCAAGCATCAGGAGGCGAATCCGCGGGGATTGAACCGGGACTCGCTGAGCGATTGCAGTCTTCACTAAGCCAAGCGACACAGGAACAAGAACTGAAAGGCGAACCTGCCGTTCTGCTTACTTCCGGTGTATTACGCTCGACGTTGGCGAAATTTGTGAAGAACACAATACCTAATCTCCGGGTACTGTCTTACCAAGAAATCCCGGATGAAAAACAGATCAGAATTGTGCAAGCCGTGGGTAACTGATCTCACGCATCATTAATGGATTCATAGTTTGAAAATAAAGCGATTTTTTGCCAAAGACATGAGAACGGCGCTGCTCCAAGTGAAAGAGGACTTAGGCGCGGAAGCGGTGATCATGTCAAACAAGAAAGTGGCTGGTGGAGTAGCGATTGTTGCGGCGATAGATAGTGAATCTAATCCGTCTCAAGCAAGCGCAGCGTCACAGCAAAATCGCGGTGCTTCTCAATCGAATCGCTATAACGAACATCGTCAAATGTCATCGTCTTCTGCTGATCGTTACCAAGATCGTCATTTAGATGAAGATAAAATTAGCCTGAACAGTAATAACAGTAACAATGAAAAAACAGGCTCAATGACGCAGCGATTCGCTAATATGCTTAAGCAATATAGCGGTGGTGCAGCAGATGCTGACGATCACGTAGCAGAAAATGAAGATTCGCTCTCTGCTTTGCTGCAACGCCAAAATAAGCATCGCGACGGCTACAACCAAGAAAAGCCAGCGCCATATCAACCAGATTCACCTTTGGCGAAGCTAATCGCACAGGACAATCGATTTGAACGTCCGACGCCCAAGCTGGACCCGACGCGCTATGACCGACGTCGCCCAAGTGATGAGCGTGACGAATCGGCCGATGAGCTAGAAAGCATGCGCGAAGAGATGACGTCAATTCGTCGTCTGTTGGAGCACCAAGTTTCTGGCCTGATGTGGCAAGAAGTAGAACGCCGTGAGCCGCTAAGAGCTATGCTGATTAAGCGCTTAGAGCGAATGGGCGTTTCTCCGGAGTTAGCAGACCAGATGGCCTGTTATATCCCGGAAGATACAAAGCCAGCGCGAGCGTGGAAAGCGTTATTGTCGCTGGTGGCGGATCAAATCAATATTCCTAAACAGGACATTTTAAAACGTGGTGGCGTAGTCGCATTGTTGGGTCCGACGGGGGTTGGGAAAACAACAACCGTAGCGAAACTCGCAGCACGCGCAGCCATGGAATACGGTGCCGACAATGTGGCCCTTGTGACAACAGACACATATCGCATAGGTGCACATGAGCAGCTCTCAATTTACGGAAGAATCATGGGTTGTCCCGTAAGAGTTGCTAAAGATTCTAACGAGTTAGCCGATGTTATATATCAGCTAAGAAACAGAAGACTGATTTTGGTCGATACGGCAGGGATGGGGCAACGAGATGTGAGGCTTTCCGAGCAGCTCGACACTCTAATGCAAGAGAGCGGAGAAGTGATTCACAGCTACCTTGTTTTGCCGGCTACCGCACAACGTCGTGTTCTACAAGAAACGCTGGATCACTTCCGACGTATACCACTTTCGGGTTGTATTATGACGAAGCTTGATGAGTCATTAAGCCTAGGCGAATTCATCAGTGTAGTGATTCAAAACGCAATGCCAGTAGCTTACATCGCTAATGGCCAGCGCGTACCAGAAGACATTGTGATAGCGCAACCAAAATATATGCTTGCGAAAGCAAATGAACTGTTAGAGAAGTCGACAGAGAACGAACCTCACTTTTGGAACAGTGACAGTGAAGGACTCTAAGGCGGCGGACTACTATGACTGAGAATATGATACACGATCAAGCAAGCGGCCTCCGTCGCTTAACACAACCATCGTTGACCAAAGTGATTGCTGTTACTGGCGGCAAAGGTGGTGTGGGGAAATCAAACGTAACACTGGGTCTGGCGATTTGTATGGCTCGCCAAGGCAAGAAGGTGATGGTTCTCGACGCTGATTTAGGTCTGGCCAATGTGGACGTGATGCTCGGAATTCGTGCAAAACGTAATCTAGGACATGTCTTAGCGGGTGAATGTGAGCTAAAAGATGCGATTGTCGAAGGGCCTTATGGTATAAAGATAATTCCTGCAACTTCTGGCACACAGAGCATGACAGAGCTTTCTCACGCTCAGCATGCCGGACTCATCCGAGCATTTGGTAGTCTTGAAGACGAAATGGATGTCCTGCTGATTGATACCGCTGCTGGTATCTCTGACATGGTAATCAGTTTTTCGCGAGCAGCTCAAGATGTGGTTGTAGTTGTGTGTGATGAACCGACGTCAATCACAGATGCCTATGCATTAATCAAGCTGTTGAGTAAAGAACACCAAGTTCAACGCTTTAAAGTTGTAGCAAATATGGTCAGAAGCTACCGTGAAGGGCGAGAATTGTTTGCAAAGTTGACACTAGTCACAGAGCGATTCTTGAATGTTAGCCTTGAACTCGTAGCATGTATTCCATTAGATGATAAAGTACGACAGGCTGTAAAAAGACAAAAAATTGTCGTTGATGCGTTCCCACGCTCGCCTGCCGCTTTAGCTATCAGCTCACTAGCAAACAAAGCGTTGACGTGGCCACTACCGAAAACACCAAGTGGACACTTGGAATTTTTTGTGGAAAGGTTGCTAAATCGTACCGAATTCGCAGAGGACCCTTTTGGTGAATAAAGCGATAACCTATGACCAACATGGCAAATTTAATAGCCAGCAGGCGTTCATTGAACGTTATTCAGTGTTGGTTAAGCGCATTGCTCACCACCTACTAGGCCGTTTACCGCCGAGTGTTCAGGTAGAGGATTTAATTCAGGCCGGCATGATCGGTCTTATCGAAGCTCAGCAGAATTATGATGGTTCTAAAGGTGCGAGCTTTGAAACTTATGCAGGTATCCGTATTCGTGGCGCAATGTTAGATGACATGCGTAAAGGCGATTGGGTACCGCGTTCTGTTCATAAAAATAATCGAGAGATTAACCAAGCGATTGCGGAGCTGGAAGGCGAATTAAATCGAGATCCTACTGATTCTGAAGTAGCCACGCATCTCGGTATGACACTGGATCAATATCATAGTGCTCTTACCGATATCAACTGCTCAAAATTAGTCGGTATTGAAGATTTAGGCGTTTCTGATGATGTGATTTCACCGGCGGATGAAACCGATGACAGCAACCCATTCAAAGGGGTAGTTGATGAATCATTTCGAAAAGCACTGGTTGAATCAATAAAACAGCTTCCAGAGCGTGAAGCTTTGGTTCTTTCGCTTTATTATGATGAAGAACTCAATTTGAAAGAAATTGGCGATGTGTTAGGCGTAAGCGAATCTCGCGTAAGTCAAATACTGAGTCAAGCGATGCAACGTTTACGTACCAAGCTCAGTGCGTGGACACAAAATGACTAAAAACACTGATTTTACGATTCAGTGGAGGCAATTTTGAATAAAAACATGAAGATCCTTATTGTTGATGATTTCTCAACAATGCGCCGTATTGTTAAAAACCTGCTTCGTGACTTGGGTTTCAATAACACTCAAGAAGCGGACGATGGTTTAACCGCATTACCAATGCTGAAAAAAGGTGACTTCGATTTTGTTGTAACTGACTGGAACATGCCAGGTATGCAAGGCATCGATTTGCTTAAACACATCCGCGCGGATGCAGAACTTAAGCATCTGCCAGTTCTAATGATCACGGCTGAAGCGAAGCGTGAGCAGATCATTGAAGCTGCTCAAGCAGGTGTAAACGGCTACATTGTTAAGCCATTTACTGCTGCAACATTAAAAGAAAAATTAGATAAAATTTTCGAGCGTTTATAACTCTCTCTTTCTCTTTGTTATTCGAGTCATTCATACCAATTATTAAATACCTATTAAATGACTCGTTTAGCGTTTTCAAAGTGATAAGAAGAACTAAACGTAAAAGGGTCTATTCAGAATGATCTCACTAGAGCAGGCGAAGTCACTCGTTCAAATGCTAGAAAACGGGGAACAAGACCAAGCCAATATGCTTGTTGCCTCGATCTACGAAGGTGCCGATAACCCAATGCTGCAAGAAATTGGAGCGTTAACTCGAGACCTTCACGAATCACTCAAGCAGTTCAGTCTCGATCAGCGCATGACCGAAATTGCGAAAGACGAAATCCCTAACGCTAGGGATCGTCTCAATTATGTGATCGAGAAGACAGAGCTTGCAGCCAACAAAACAATGGATGCGGTCGACTGCTGCCTTCCTATCGCTGATAACCTGCATGATTGCCTTCTAAAAGTTCGTCCTCAATGGAATGAACTCATGCACGGGCGCATAGAATTAAGCGAATTTAAAGCACTGTGCCACCGAATTGACGGGCTATTAGTGCAAGTCGAAGGTGACAGCACTGAATTGCGCGGCCAATTGACCGAAATTCTCATGGCGCAAGACTTCCAAGACCTAACTGGCCAAATCATTCGCCGCGTAATTACGTTGGTTAATGAAGTTGAAGGCCGCTTAGTGGAAATCCTAACCGTATTCTCTGGAAATAAACTTGAAGAACACATTCAAGTTTTGTCAGAACCGGCAGATAAAAAGAATACACAAACAAGCGAAGCCGAAGGCCCGATTCTTCATCCAGAACTGAGAGAAGATGCGGTTTCATCGCAGGACGAAGTCGATGACTTGTTGTCCAGTCTTGGATTTTAAAGGTAACGTATGAGCTACGATTTAGACGAAGATATTCTTCAGGACTTTCTCATTGAGGCTGGGGAAATTCTCGAGCTGCTTTCTGAGCAGTTGGTTGAATTGGAAAATAACCCAGAAGACAAAGACTTACTTAATGCTATTTTCCGCGGGTTTCATACCGTAAAAGGCGGTGCCGGCTTCCTTTCATTGGCAGAGCTAGTCGATACTTGTCATGGTGCGGAGAACGTGTTCGACGTTTTACGAAACGGTCAACGCACGGTAACGCAAAACTTAATGGATACGATGCTAAAAGCCTTGGATACGGTTAATACCCAGTTCCAGGCTGTTCAAGATCGTGAGCCGTTAGAAGCTGCGGACCCTGAGCTTCTTGAAGAACTTCATCGTCTATGCAAACCTGAGTCAGAAGATGAAGTAGCGGCAACCGTAGTTGAAGAACCAGTGGCTACTCCAGAACCTATTATTCCCGAGCCTATCATCGAAGAACCTGCTGCACCGTCAGCACCATCAAGTGTCGGCTCTGTTGATGAAATTACCCAAGACGAATTCGAAAAGCTATTGGATGAGCTTCATGGTAAAGGTTCAGCGCCAGGCAACTCAATGTCTGCGACACCTACAACGCCATCTGAACCGCCTCAATCGAGTGCACCATCAGTTGAAAGTGGTGATATCACTGATGATGAGTTTGAACGTTTACTCGATGAACTGCACGGTGTAGGAAAAAGCCCTTCTACGGCAGAGGCTGCTGCATCTGTACCAGTAGAGCCACCTAAAGCGGCAGAGCCTTCCGCTCCAGTGGCATCTTCATCAAATCAAGACAGTGACTTAATGACGGACGAAGAGTTCGAAAAGTTACTCGATGAGCTACATGGTTCAGGTAAAGGTCCAACGCTAGAAGAATTGGACATGGCAACGAAGCCTGCTTCAGCAAACGTAGAGCAAAGCCCTGCGAAACCTGAGCCTGTTGCTAAGCCAGCACCTGTTCAAGCAGCGCCAGCACCAAAGCCAGAATCTAAACCAGTCGCGGTAAAAGAAGAAGCCAAAGCACCAGCGGTTAAAAAACCTCAGGCTGAAGCAACCGTTCGTGTTGATACCTCGACGCTTGATACCATCATGAACATGGTGGGTGAGCTCGTATTGGTGCGTAACCGTCTACTAAGCCTTGGTTTGAATAGCGACAACGAAGAGATGTCCAAAGCGGTCGCTAACCTTGATGTGGTAACTGCGGATCTACAAGGCGCGGTAATGAAAACGCGTATGCAGCCAATTAAGAAAGTGTTTGGCCGTTTCCCACGCGTTGTCCGTGACTTGGCTCGTAACCTAAATAAAGACATCGTGCTAGAAATGCGCGGTGAAGAAACCGATCTCGATAAAAACCTTGTAGAAGCATTGGCCGATCCGTTGATTCACTTGGTGCGTAACTCGGTTGATCACGGTATTGAAATGCCAGACGCACGCGCGAAGGCAGGCAAATCACGCACAGGTAAAGTGATTTTGTCAGCATCGCAAGAAGGGGACCATATTGAACTATCCATCGTAGATGATGGTGGCGGTATGGACCCGAACAAACTGCGTGGCATCGCGGTGAAGCGTGGCATGATGGATGAAGATGCGGCGGCACGTTTAACAGATAAAGAGTGCTTCAACCTTATCTTCGCACCTGGCTTCTCAAGTAAAGATAAAATTTCTGACATTTCTGGTCGTGGTGTGGGTATGGACGTGGTTAAGACGGCGATCAATACCTTAAACGGTTCAATCGATATCGATTCTGAGCTAGGCAAGGGCACTAAGATTACGATCAAAGTACCACTAACGTTAGCGATTTTACCGACTCTGATGGTTGGTGTTGGCGGTCATCCTTTTGCTCTACCACTGGCTTCGGTGAGTGAAATTTTCCACTTGGATCTTAGTCGTACAAACGTGGTAGATGGTCAGCTGACGATCATTGTGCGTGAGAAATCTATCCCACTATTTTACTTACAAAACTGGTTGGCATCCAAATCGCAAAACGTTCAAGAGCGTACTGGTCACGGTCACGTGGTGATTGTACAGATTGGTAACCAGCGCGTTGGTTTTGTTGTGGATACGCTTATTGGTCAAGAAGAAGTGGTTATTAAGCCACTCGATAATCTATTACAAGGCACTCCAGGTATGGCTGGTGCGACAATTACTAGCGATGGCCATATTGCATTAATTCTAGATGTGCCTGATTTACTTAAGCGATATGCTGCGGCTTCACGCCTTTAAGCAAAGCTGACGTTATTAAAAGGAATAAGATGGCGATTAAAGTACTAGTCGTTGATGATTCGAGTTTTTTCCGACGTCGCGTGAGCGAAATCATCAACTCAGAATCGCGCCTAGAAGTGATTGACGTTGCGGTAAATGGTAGAGAGGCGGTTGAGAAAGCCAAATCTCTCAAACCTGACGTCATCACGATGGATATTGAAATGCCAGTGATGGATGGCATTACAGCTGTACGTGAAATTATGGCCGCTGCTCCAACGCCAATTCTAATGTTTTCGTCCCTGACCCACGACGGGGCGAAAGCTACGCTTGATGCGCTAGATGCGGGCGCATTGGACTTCTTACCGAAAAAGTTTGAGGACATTGCGCGTAACCGTGAAGAAGCGGTGTCATTACTTCAACAGCGTGTGATTCAGATTGCCTCGAAGCGCGCTTTCATGCGTCGACCTATCGCTCGCCCAACAGCGAGTACCAGCACGACTACTCGATCATTAGGTTCAAGAACGGCTTCACCTGTGACTCCAACACCAACTCGACCTGCTGCGACAAAGTACCGTGCTTCTGGTAAGAAGTATCAACTGACGGCAATTGGCACATCAACAGGTGGCCCCGTTGCTCTACAAAAAATTCTGACGCGTTTGCCGATGAACTATCCGCATCCGATTGTATTGATTCAACACATGCCAGCAACGTTTACTGCTGCGTTTGCCAGTCGTTTGAACACCTTGTGTAAGATTCAAGTGAAAGAAGCACAAGATGGCGATGTGTTACAGCCCGGTGTGGCATACCTTGCACCAGGTGGGAAACAAATGATGGTAGATGGACGAGCGGGCGCTGCTCGTCTTCGCATTATTGATGGCGGTGATCGCATGAACTACAAACCATGTGTGGATGTGACTTTTGGTTCTGCCGCAAAAGTATATGGCGACAAAGTGCTCTCTTTAGTGTTGACAGGCATGGGTGCAGACGGTCGTGAGGGCGCTCGCATGTTGAAGTCTTCAGGCTCAACAATTTGGGCACAAGATGAAGAAAGTTGTGTTGTTTATGGCATGCCCCAAGCGGTTGCTAAAGCAGGCATTTCTTCAGAAGATTTACCGCTTGACCGCATTGCTGAACGCATGTTGGTGGAAGTTGGCCTAGCTTAGGATTCATCATGATTGTTTGGAGTGTAGCTAACCAGAAAGGAGGCGTGGGTAAAACCACCTCAACAGTGACATTGGCGGGCTTATTGAGCCAGAAAGGCCATCGAGTATTGATGGTTGATACTGATCCTCACGCCTCACTGACTACTTATCTCGGTTATGATCCTGATGCAGTAACTTCGAGCCTATTTGATTTATTCCAGTTGAAGACGTTTTCTCGTGAGACGGTTAAGCCGTTGATTTTAGAAACAGAGCTGGAAGGAATGGATATCATTCCCGCGCATATGTCCCTTGCCACGCTTGATCGCGTAATGGGTAATCGCAGTGGTATGGGATTAATCTTAAAACGGGCGCTGCAAACTGTCTCACAAGACTATGACTATGTGTTGATTGATTGTCCGCCAATCCTTGGCGTGATGATGGTGAACGCGTTGGCAGCCAGTGACCGAATTTTGATTCCTGTTCAAACAGAGTTTTTGGCGATGAAAGGTCTAGAGCGCATGATGCGTACGCTAACCATTATGCAAAAATCTCGCCCGGGCGGTTTCAAAGTGACTATCGTCCCAACCATGTACGATAAGCGCACGAAAGCGTCATTGCAGACATTGATGCAACTGAAAAAAGATTACCCAAATCAAGTGTGGACCTCAGCGGTGCCTATTGATACCAAGTTCCGCGATGCCAGTTTAAAGCACTTGCCAGCGTCGCATTTTGCATCTGGTAGTCGTGGTGTGTTTGCCTATAAACAGCTACTGATTTATCTGGAGAGGTTGGCGTTCGATGAGCAGTAATGATGTGCTGTCCAGTGAACAAGCACTTGATGACTACTTTAATGCATTACTGGATGATGAAACTGAAATAACGACTCTTGAGGAAGACCTTGACCTGTTGGCTCAAGAAGTATCATCTGCAGAGCCAGAGCCAGAGCCAGAGCCAGAGCCAGAGCCAGAGCCAGAGCCAGAGCCAGAGCCAGAGCCAGAGCCAGAGCCAGAATTACAGCTACAATACTCGGAGCCAGAAACGTACCAGTTTCAAGAAACATATCCGCCAGAGTTGGAAGCTCCAAACCTGGAAGATGTTCAAAGGCTATTAAGTCAGCTTGAAGCAAGCAACCCAGTGGCTGAGTTGGATATTGATAGTATTCTTGAACAAAATACGATTGATATTGCCGCAGAGATAAAAGCGGCTGAGCCTGAGGTACAAACCTTTAGTGAGGTGCCTGAGCTTCAGGGTGTTGAGGAAATACAGGACTGGGTGATTGATGAGCCAGTTTTTGAGGAAGCGCAACCAGAGGTGGATGAACCTCACGCAGTGATCGAACAAAGTATCAATATAGAATCGAACGTCGATACTGAACTCGAAACACAAGCAGATTCCGATATACCAACGGTCTGGGAAAGCACGAAGCGAAGTGAGGACTTCCAAGTTCTTTACTTTGATGTGAATGGTGTCACGTTTGCTGTACCTCTTGATGAATTAGGTGGTATTCATCGCATTAGCGAGCTTAACCATTTGATAGGAAAACCCGCCTGGTATTTGGGGCTACAAACAAATCGCGAGCAGCAGTTTGATGTCATCGATACCGCGAAATGGGTGATGGCAGATAAGCTTCGTGATGATAGCTATAAAGATAACTACCAATATGTCGTCATGCTTGGTGAGAGCATGTGGGGGTTGGCCAGTAACCAATTAATGGGGACTGAAACGCTTAATATCGACAAGGTTCGCTGGCGTGAGCAGGCGGGTAAACGCCCTTGGCTAGCGGGCATGGTAAAAGAAAAAATGTGTGCCTTAATTCATGTCCAGGCGCTCATTGACATGCTAAACGCCGGTTTAGATGTCAAATCACTGAATTAGATTTAAGTCGGGAACGACATTAACGAGGATTAACTATGTCTCAAGCTTTTGAAGTAGAAGTGAAGAAAGATGCATCGAATGACGAAGTTCTTCAGTGGGTGACGTTCCAGCTAGAAGAAGAAACGTACGGCATCAACGTAATGCAAGTTCGTGAAGTACTTCGTTATACTGAAATTGCCCCTGTTCCAGGTGCACCAGATTATGTACTTGGTATCATCAACCTACGCGGTAATGTAGTTACTGTTATCGATACACGTTCACGTTTTGGCCTGATGGAAGGCGAAGTCACCGACAACACTCGTATTATTGTGATCGAGTCTGAGCGTCAAGTGATTGGTATCTTAGTAGATAGCGTGGCAGAAGTCGTTTATCTGCGTTCTTCTGAAATTGATACGACGCCTTCAGTTGGTACCGACGAGAGTGCGAAGTTCATCCAGGGTGTGAGCAACCGTGACGGCAAGCTTCTTATCCTTGTGGATTTGAACAAGCTGCTAACAGATGACGAGTGGGACGAGATGGCTCACCTTTAATGGCTGAATGATGATGGCTGAAGAGACTCTTTTATCTGCTCCATTCCTTGCGGGTGGCGTCGCTTTTATCGTGTTAGTATTGGTTGTTTTGCAACTGCGGATTCGCTCGGGGTTACAAAAGCAGTTAGACCAACAACGAGCTCAATCTCGACACGCAGATAAAGAAGTGCAAAAGTTGAGTAAGCAGTTACTCGAAGTGCGCTCGGTTGTCGTTGGTCTTGGGCAAAAAGTGACGGAGCAACAAGACATTATCCAGCACTTAAACGAGAGAATTCGCGAACTCGAACACGCTGATACTGATGGTCGCTTGTACAGTCGCGCTTCTAAAATGGTACAGCTTGGCGCTGATATCAACGAGCTGATTGAAGAGTGCGAACTACCAAAAGCCGAAGCTGAGTTGATGCTTTCACTGCAGAAGAAACTGGCAGGGAAAGAGAAGATTCCACCATTAAGTGGTCAGCCATCAGATGACGCAGAATATCCAGCGCGTGGACGTCGTCGACGCTAAAGGTTATCAAGCGATAAAAAAGAGGCGTTATTACGCCTCTTTTTTTGTTTTTAGCCGCTAATGCTCTTCTTAAATACACCCCTAGATAACCTTCAGTCGATCTTGCTCTTAGCTCTGGCCTCTCAAATTCAAAATGAGCGCTTATAACTACTTATAGTTAATTTTATTAAAGTGTGATGATTAATTAACAAAAATACATGAACTTACATGTAACCTAGCCCTCTTATCCTGTTTTGTCATAACTAAGCTGTGCTAATATAGCGGCTCGTTCATTTTTTAGTTGAAGCTCTATGTTAGAAGTGTCTAACCTGACAGCAATCCGTGATGAAAGGGTTCTGTTTGAAAACCTGCAGTTTGAAATTAAGCCTGGTGAATTGGTCCAGATCGAAGGGCGTAATGGTACTGGTAAAACTACATTGCTACGGATTGTGACAGGGTTAGGTGATAGAGAAGAAGGTGTCATTAAATGGAAAGGCGAAGAGGTTGAAAAATCTCGTGATGTTTTCCATCAAGATCTGCTTTTCTTAGGACATCAAACAGGAGTGAAACGAGAGCTTACCGCATTAGAAAACTTACGTTTTTATCAATCTATTCAAAATAATCGCTCTTCAGACGAAGAAATCTTCATCGCTTTGACTCAAGTAGGATTAGCTGGCCGAGAAGATGTGCCTGTAGCACAACTTTCCGCAGGTCAGCAACGACGAGTCGCATTGGCAAGGTTATGGCTCAGTAAGCAAATTTTATGGATCTTAGATGAGCCGTTGACTGCCATTGATAAGCAAGGTGTCAAGGTGCTTGAATCTTTGTTCGCAAGTCATGCTGATAATGGCGGTATTGTTGTGTTGACGACGCATCAAGATATGTTTGCGGACAGCCCGAAACTTAGAAAAATAAAGCTGGGTGACTGATATGATTTCCTCGATGACCACCATCATTCGTCGTGAGCTCTTAATCGCATTTCGCCGTCAGGCAGACATTCTGAACCCGCTGTGGTTCTTTATTATTGTCATTACTCTCTTTCCTCTGAGTATTGGACCAGAACCTAATTTGTTAGCACGTATTGCAGCGGGCATCGTTTGGGTTGCCGCATTGCTGTCCGCCTTATTATCATTAGAGCGTCTATTTCGTGATGATTTTCAAGACGGTGCACTAGAACAAATGATGCTAATGCCGATTCCATTGCAACTTGTCGTGGTTTCAAAGGTCATAGCACATTGGTTGTTAACAGGGTTACCTCTGATTTTAATTAGCCCATTATTGGCGGTTTTACTTTCGCTCGACTTCAATACTTGGCTATCGGTTGTATTAACCTTGATGATCGGTACACCAACACTAAGTTTTATTGGCGCCATTGGTGTGGCGTTGACTGTTGGGTTGCAAAAGGGTGGCGTTCTTTTGAGTTTGCTTATTCTTCCGCTCTACATCCCAATTTTGATTTTCGCAACATCGGCAATTGATGCTGCGGCACTCGGTATGGCGTATAACGGTCAACTAGCGATTTTAGGTGCGATGCTAATGGGGGCGATGACATTAACGCCTTTTGCCATCAGTGCCGCATTGCGAGTTAGTGTTAACTAACTCAATAAAGTGCCAATGAAGCGGCGCTTGATCAAAGAATTATTATTAAAGCACTGCTACGGTCTCAACCCTTTAGACAGTGTCCCTGAAGTAAGAGTGAGAACAAAACATGTGGAAATGGCTACATCCTTATGCCAAGCCAGAAGCAGCTTATCGTTTGAGTGGTAAGTTTCTGCCTTGGTTTTCTGTATTGGCCCTCGTATGCTTATCGGTTGGTACGGTTTGGGGGCTTGCATTTGCGCCTTCAGATTACCAACAAGGTGACAGTTTCCGAATCATCTACATTCATGTCCCATCAGCTATTTGGTCTATGGGCGTTTATATGTCGATGGCGATCGCTGCATTTATTGGCCTAGTATGGCAAGTTCGCCTATCTGATATGGCGGCACTTGCGATGGCTCCGATTGGTGCAGTATTTACTTTTATTGCTCTACTTACAGGTGCTGTTTGGGGCAAGCCTATGTGGGGCACTTGGTGGGTATGGGATGCCCGTCTTACATCTGAATTGATTCTTCTATTTCTCTACCTTGGTGTGATTGCGCTTTACCATGCGTTTGACGATCAAAAAACCGCCGCAAAAGCTGCTGGTATTTTAGCGATCGTAGGCGTAGTAAACCTACCTATCATTCACTTTTCCGTGGAATGGTGGAACACGCTTCATCAAGGTGCGACGATCACGAAATTTGAACAACCTTCTATTTCATCCGACATGCTTTGGCCGTTATTGCTGAACATCTTTGGCTTTGCGTTCTTCTTTGGTGCCGTGACGATGGTCCGTTTTCGTAACGAAATCATCAGTAAAGAAAGTCACCGCCCCTGGGTGCGCAAACTCGCAACAGAACAAACTCAGTGAGGTAACTGATTATGCATTTTGAATCTCTGAGCGACTTTTTTGCCATGGGTGGCTACGCATCATACGTATGGAGTGCGTTTGGTATTACTTTCTTATCCATGCTGATTCTTCTGATCACTAGCCTTCGCCGCGGTGATGCATTATTGAAAGAAGTGAAAGCAAAAATTGACCGTCAAGCTCGTATCGACGCAGCGAAGAACATGGAGAACACCTTATGAACCCGAGACGTAAAAAGAGGCTAGGTATTGTACTAGCGATCTTTATCGGTATTAGTGCCACCATTGGTTTGATACTTTATGCGCTTAATCAAAATATGGACCTTTTCTATACTCCAACGGAATTGGTTAATGGTAAGCCAGATGGCACCAAGCCAGAAGTAGGCCAGCGTTTGCGTATCGGTGGAATGGTGGTTGTGGGCTCAGTTCGTCGAGATCCTAATTCTTTGAAAGTGAGTTTTGACCTGCACGATGTCGGTCCGAAAGTGACGATTACCTATGACGGTATTCTTCCTGACTTGTTCCGTGAAGGGCAGGGTATTGTTGCTCAAGGTGTACTGAAAGATGCCACGACAGTTGAGGCATTTGAGGTCCTAGCGAAGCACGATGAAGAATACATGCCACCAGAAATTGCAGAAGCGATGAAGAAAACGCATGAACCGCTTCAATACAGCACCGAACAAAAACAAGGAAGCGGCCAATGATTGCTGAAGTCGGTCACTTTGCTCTCATTCTTTCGCTTGCAATGGCAGTGCTGTTGAGCGTATTGCCATTGTGGGGAGCAGCGAATAACAACACCATGCTCATGAACACAGCGCGACCGCTATCTTGGTCTATGTTCCTGATGCTGTTGTTCTCTTTCGCCATTTTATGTTGGGGATTTTATACCAACGACTTCACGTTACAGTATGTAGCGAGCAACTCGAATAGTCAGCTTCCTTGGTACTACCGTTTAACCGCAGTATGGGGTGCACACGAAGGTTCACTGTTGCTATGGGTGTTAATCCAAGCTGCTTGGACTGTCGCTGTAGCGACGTTTAGTCGTGGTATGCCGCAAGAGTCGGTTGCACGTGTACTTGCTGTTATGGGCATGATCTCAGTGGGTTTCCTACTGTTTATCATCCTAACGTCGAACCCATTCCTACGTACGTTACCGTTCTTTCCGGTTGACGGACGTGACTTGAACCCTCTGCTTCAAGACCCTGGTTTGATTGTTCACCCGCCAATGCTTTACATGGGCTATGTTGGTTTCTCGGTTGCATTCTCTTTTGCGATCGCATCCCTAATGACCGGACGCCTTGATACGGCTTGGGCTCGTTGGTCTCGTCCTTGGACAACCGCAGCATGGGTATTCTTAACACTTGGTATCGCACTAGGTTCTTGGTGGGCTTACTACGAACTTGGCTGGGGTGGCTGGTGGTTCTGGGACCCAGTAGAAAACGCATCATTCATGCCTTGGTTAGCGGGTACCGCATTAATGCACTCTCTTGCCGTGACAGAAAAACGCGGCACATTTAAAGCGTGGACGGTACTATTGGCAATCTCTGCATTTTCGTTGAGTTTGTTGGGCACCTTCTTAGTCCGTTCCGGTATTTTAGTATCGGTGCACGCGTTCGCGTCTGACCCGTCGCGCGGTATGTTTATTCTAGGCTTCCTCGTTTTCGTTATCGGCGGCTCTTTATTGCTGTTTGCCGTAAAAGGGGCAGCAGTGCGTGTACGAGGTAACTTCGACTTAGTCTCACGTGAAAATGCGCTCTTAGCCAACAACGTATTACTTATCGCCGCTCTTGTTGTGGTGTTAGTGGGGACACTGTTGCCGCTCGTACACAAGCAGCTTGGTTTGGGGTCGGTCTCTATCGGTGCGCCATTCTTTGACATGCTATTTGCGTGGTTAATGATGCCATTTGCTTTTCTGCTTGGTATTGGTCCTCTTATTCGCTGGAAGCGAGACAGTTTATCTAAACTTGTGAAACCAATGCTCGTTTCAGGTGTGCTTGCTTTCGCCTTGGCCGCGCTATGCGTGTACCTGTTTGCCGATTTCTTCTCAACCATGGCTTACATTGGTTGGGTGATGGCGATTTGGATTATTGCGATGCATGGCTTTGAACTGTACGAGCGCGCAACGCACCGTCATAGCTTTAGTGAAGGTGTTCGCAAGCTGCAACGTAGCCACTGGGCAATGATGTTGGGTCATGTTGGTCTGGCGGTATCTGTTATCGGTATTGCGATGGTACAGAACTACAGCATCGAGCGTGATGTACGTTTAGCACCTGGCGAACACTTCCAAATTCAAGGCTATGATTTCTACTTCTCAGGCTTGCGTGATAAAGATGGTCCAAACTACGATGGCTACATCGCAGACTTTGAGATCACACACGATGGCAAATACGTGAATACGCTTCACGCAGAGAAGCGCTTCTACCGTACGGCTAAGTCTATGATGACTGAAGCAGCCATTGACCGTGGTATTAGCCGCGACTTATACATTGCAATGGGTGAACGTTTAGACGACAACCGATCTTGGGCTGTTCGTATTTACTATAAACCGTTCGTTCGTTGGATTTGGGCTGGCTCTTTGATTATGGCATTAGGCGGCGCACTAGCGATTTCTGATAAACGCTACCGCTTCCGTAAATCGCCGAAGAAAAACGCGAAGTCAAAAGAGCAGGAGGCATAACATGAATAAGAAAATCTTATTTATTCCGCTTGTCGCTTTCATGATTCTAGCGGGCATTTTCGCAACCCAATTAATGCGTAACCAAGAGGGCGATGATCCAACTAAATTGGAGTCGGTTTTGGTTGGCAAGCCAGTTCCTGAATTTCATTTAGAAGACCTGGCTGAGCCTGGAAAACAGTACGACCAATCAATTTTTAAAGGTGAACCGTTGCTCTTGAACGTTTGGGCAACGTGGTGCCCAACGTGTTATGCAGAGCATAAATACCTAAACGAATTGGCGGGTAAGGGCGTTAAGATCATCGGTATGAATTACAAAGATGATCGTAATAAAGCAATAGGTTGGCTGAATGATCTCGGCAACCCGTACTTGATCAGCCTATTTGATGGCAGTGGTATGCTTGGCCTTGACCTTGGCGTTTATGGTGCTCCAGAAACATTCATTATTGATGCAAATGGTGTGATTCGCTATCGCCATGTAGGGGATGTAAACCCACGTAATTGGTCAGAAACACTGGAGCCGCTTTACAACAAATTGGTTGAGGAGGCGAAGCAATGAGAAAGCTAATTCTTGCCGTTTTTGCTGCGATGACATTATCTCTTGCTGCTCATGCGGCCATTGAAGTGTACGAGTTTGATAATTTGGAACAAGAACAGCAGTTCAAAGAGTTAAGCCATACGCTCCGTTGCCCTAAATGTCAGAACAACACGATCTCGGATTCTAACGCTGAACTTGCTCAGGACTTACGCCATAAGGTGTACGAAATGACCAAAGAAGGTAAGTCCAAAGATGAGATTGTTGATTACATGATCGCCCGTTACGGTAACTTCGTGACTTACAACCCACCATTTACGGTCGCGACTGCGATTTTGTGGCTCGGGCCACTCGCTGTAGTACTGGGTGGTTTTGGTTTGATTGTACTGCGTAGCCGTAAATCTAAAGTTAAGGCAAAAGCGAGCAGTGACGAGCAATGGGATGAGCAAAAAGAAGCTCGTTTAAAAGCATTGCTTGAAGAAGAGAACAACGGAGATAAGAAGTAATGACACTATTTTGGATTTCCACCGTTGCTCTCACGCTTATTGCTTGTGCGCTGGTGGCTTTGCCGCTGATTAAACAAAAAGCGAACAATGATGATGTGTTACGCGATGAGCTCAACAAGGCATTTTATAAAGACCGACTATCTGAGCTTGCAGAAGAAACTGACGAAGGTCTGGTTGAAAGTGAAGACGAACTGATTTCTGATCTAAAGCAATCACTGCTTGACGATATCCCTGGTGATAAAGCGCAAAAAGAAACCAAGGTTTCTCCAATCGCGGTTTTAGTTCCATCGGTAATTCTGACGGTGGTGCTGAGCTATGGTTTGTATTATAAATTTGGCGCGTCAGACGATATTGTTCAATGGCAAGAAGTGTCTGCAAATCTACCTGAGTTATCGAAAAAGCTGATGTCGGCTTCTTCTGAGCCGCTGAGTGACGATGAAATGGCGGATTTGACCCTTGCGCTTCGAACTCGCTTACATTACCAGCCGGAAGACTCGACAGGTTGGTTACTGCTAGGTCGTATTGCGTTAGCAAATCGTGATGTCACCACGGCTATCGATGCGATGGAAAAATCATACCGCCTAGAGCCCAAAGATCCTGATGTGATGTTGGGTTATGCACAAGCTCTGATGCTGTCTCAAGAGGAAATGGATCAAGCGACGGCTCGCTCATTACTCGGCAAGCTGATGCAGCAAGACTATGTCGACCTGCGTGTGTTTTCTTTGTTAGCGTTCGATGCGTTTGAGCGTCAAGACTTCCCGGCAGCCATCAAGTATTGGGGAATCATGCAGCAAATGATTGGTCCAGAAGATAGCCGCTACGAGATGTTGTCACGCAGTATTGAGAGTGCTCGTAAGCAAATGGGCGAAGCGGTTTCACCGGATAAGAGTGTAGCTGTGACAATTAATGTGACACCAAATGCTCAGTTGGATCCAAACGCAGTTCTGATTGTGTCAGTACATCGTTCAGATGGCTCTCCAATGCCTGTGGCTGCTGCTCGTTATCCGCTAGGTACTTTCCCTCGCACAGTCGTATTAGATGATGGCAATGCCATGATGCAAGGGCAAAAGTTATCTTCACTCGATAAGCTAATCGTCCGTGTGCGTGTAGATTCTGACGGTAACGTAGCAACGCGTGATCAAGATTGGCACGGAGAAAGTGACGTCGTTGAATTTGGCGCACCAGTAGAAGTGACCATTGATCAGCAGTATTAATTGTTAACATCTGTCTCTGAAACATGACAACGAGGTAGAGTCAGTTGCCTTTAGTGGTATGACTCTAAACGATCGAGTAGAATACCGAAGGCCAGCGATTGCTGGCCTTTATTTATTCCCATATCTGAGTCATCTTTACTATGTATCCTGCTCAACATACGTACTATGGTTAATCGGGGTGACTTAGGTACATTAATAGTCGTTATGGAAAATAAAATGTATAACAAGGGTAAATCTACCTTCTTGTTGCTGTTAGCCGTTGGACTGGTTGGCTGTTCAAGTGCGCCTGATGAAGCAGTAACAGGACAAGAAACAAATCAAACGACTTCTGATGTGTATGACCCGTTGGAAGGCTTTAACCGAACCATGTGGGAACTCAACTACGAATATTTAGATCCGTATTTGGTTCGTCCTGTATCACTTGCGTATGTAGAATACACGCCAGTTCCTATTCGTTCTGGTATTGCTAACTTCTTATCGAACTTAGATGAGCCAGCAAGCATGGTTAATAACTTAATCATGGGTAATGGTACGAAAGCCGTGGACCACTTTAACCGTTTTTGGATTAACTCGACGTTCGGTATTTTCGGTTTATTCGATATTGCAAGTGCCGCGGGTATTACGAAGTACGACGAGAAAGCGTTCAGTGATGCAGTAGGCCACTATGGTGTTGGAAATGGTCCTTACTTCATGGTTCCAGGTTATGGTCCGTATACCTTACGTGAAGTGACAGATACCGTAGATAGTACGTATTTACCCCTCTCTTATCTCAACTTCTGGGCGAGTTTGGGTAAGTGGGCGTTTGAAGGAATGGAGAAGCGTGCTTTATTAGTACCGCAAGAAGCGCAGCTAGACTCGTCGCCGGATCCATATATTCTAACTCGCGATGTTTATATCCAGCGTCAAAACTTTAAAGCAGAAGTTGAAACGGTAGAAGAAGTTAACATCGAAGAAGAAGAGTATTTAGATGAATATCTAGAAGACTTTTAAGCGTTGTTCTTCATAATCGAGAAATGAAAAAAGGCTTAGCTGATGCTAAGCCTTTTTTGTATTTTGCAGCTTGGTTAGAAACGGTAGTTTGCTTGAACACCGATTAGCCAAACATTACCCGTAGTTTCGCCTACAAATTGGCCGCCGACTTGTTCTGCAGTGTCGTCTGACTTGTAACCACGAGACTCAACGATTGGTGCGTCTTTCGCAAAAATATAGGTGAAGCCAGCGTCTAGGCTGAAGTCTTTCGTCCAATCGTACGTTGCGCCAATACTTAGCCAAGTGCGGTCAGTTTCTGGAATAGTAATCGTGCGGTTTTTGTCGCTTACCGCTGAAGTATCGTATGCAATACCAGTGCGTAGCGCTAGCTTAGGATCAAGCTGGTAAGTAGCACCAACAGCAAAGCGATAGTTGTCTTCCCAGTTTTCTACTTTAACCATATGCGTGCCAGCAGTATTTAGACGTGCTTCCAATTTCTCGAAAGAGCTCCAATCCGTCCAGTTAACGCTTGCGTGTAACGCAAGTTGGTCTGTTACTTGGTGGAAGCTTGCCAACTCAGCCGTTGCAGGCAGGTTTAGATACATGTAGCCGTTGTCGCGTTCAGAAGTACCGAAGCCAAAACCAAGACCTTCAGCATGGCCTTCAAGCTTCAGTTCAACTTCAGATTTGTACGCGAAGCCGATACGGTTATTTTCATTGATCTGCCATGCTGTACCAACTTGCCAGCCCCAAGCGGTATCGTCACCTTCCATGTATTTTAGAGCGGTACCTTGAGGAACACTGATTGGTTGATTAGTTTCAGGATTTAACCCTACAACGTTATTCTTAGGAGCTGCTGCGCCAAAGCTGCCTTCGCCGATGATGTAACGGATACCACCACCAACGCTGATCGATTCATTGACTTTGTAAGCTGCGTTTAAGTTCGCTTCCATTGTCGTTACGCTTGCTTCGTTACCAAAGTGCGATGCACCAAAGCCTTTACCTAAATCGGTTTCCATGCCGTAGTTGGTGCCAAATGCCAAACCAATCGCGAATTTCTCATTATATTGGTGTGATAGGTAGAAGTTTGGAATGATTGCATCATGTGCGAAGTCATCTGAAGATGCAGAAGAAGTGCTACCGTGGAAGTTTACATCACCTTCAATATCAATATTTGGGTTCACATAGATTGCACCAACGGACACTTGAGTGCCTTCCAAATAAGTTAGCATTGCTGGGTTACGCCATTGTGCACTTGCGTTGTCAGCCATTGCAGCTTCACCAGCATATGCTCGACCTAGGCCTGTTGCAGAATATTCAGCAAGTTGGAAACCTGCTGCGTTAGCCATGCCCGTTGTGCCAAGTAGGCTTAATGCCACTGCTGTTGATAGAAGAGTCTTGTTGGTTTTCATTCGAATGTTCGCTGATTTGTTTATAACGTGGGACGAAAGTTTAAAGGTAGAGTTTTTACTTTAGAAATGAAAATCCAGCGCAAGTGGTCATTTGGAATATTATCCTTTCAAATATTATTTATGTGGTTTAATAATCTAACTGTGAAAGGCTTGTAAACGGAATTCAGCGAACAGCTGTGCGTCCTAATTGTGAGATTTAGATACACGTGTTCACTCAAATTGAGTGGGCAATAAATCGCAGATATGAAAAAAGGCTGGAAATCCAGCCTTTTATATAAAGTATTTTTCTACTAACTAACAGCGAAGCGTTTAGAAGCTACGGCTGTATTGTAAGCCGAATAGAATTGCATCAGCATGAGTTGTTGCTGTTACACCGGTAGAAAGACCAGGAGCTAATTGAGTATTCTCATTAACTTTTACATCTTCACCTAACAAGTACGTGAAGCCAAAATCGATGTTTGAGCTATTATCAATATGGTAAGAGAAACCTGTGGAGAACCACTGGCGATCTGAGTCTGGTACCGAGATAGACGTTACTTTATCTTGAGCGCTTGTGTCGTACATGTAACCAGCACGAAGTGTCCAGTTGTTGTTTAGGTAGTAAGTACCACCAATTGCGTAGTGCCAGCCATCTTGCCATTGATAGTCTTTCGAGTAACCACCTTTAAGTAAACCCTGATTTAGGTTCTCAAAATCAATTTGGTCGAAATCTTTCCAGCCGATGTATTGGATGCTGTAGTGTACAGCAAATTTAGTGTCTTGGATTTTGTGGAAACCGGAAAACTCGGCCATATCTGGTAGAGGTAGCGTGATTTCCTGACCTTTGTCGTCTTTCGCCGTAAATTCAGGGCTGTAACGATACGCTAGACCAAAACGGTTGTTTTCATCTAGTTCGTACACAGTACCTACGTTAAAACCAACAGCCCAACCATCAGCTTTATCTACGTCCAGAATTTTTTGACCGCCAACCCTTGGGACTGAAGAGCTAGTTGTACGCTTCATTGTGCCTTGGCCGTAGATTAAATCTAAACCAGCACCAAAGCTCCATTGTTCGTTTAAACGGTAAGAACCCGCCAATCCAAAGTTGAAGCTTTTTACATCCGTAAGACCACCGTACTCTTTTGCGGTGTAGTTATCTGAAAATTCAGTTTTAGTGCCGAAATTAGAGTATGCGTTTACGCCCCATGCAAACTTGTCATTTACTGGAACGATTAGGTGAATGTTTGGAGCTATTGACGTATCACCCACATCATCAGTATCAGCAACACTTACAGTATTGGAGCCCAAAGGAGTATTAACGTTATATTTCGCATCTTTCACTTCAATCATTGAAGTAATGCTTTCGAAACCTAGCGACAGTTCCATTTTATCAAACAGAGCCATTGCTGCTGGGTTACGAGCCATTACTGCTGCATTATCTGCGATTACCGCATCACCAGCAAATGCACGGCCGATGCCAGTTGCTGATTGAGCGTTGATTTGGAAACCCGCTGCCATCGATTGACCTGAGGCAAAAGCTACCGTTACTGCTAGGAGAGTCTTTTTAAACAGACGCGTGTTCTGAGTCATTTGTTTTTCCTTATTAGATTCGTCTCTTTGGACGATAAATTGAGCTTTTGCTCAGTGGCGCAGATAGTAGTATCAATAGTTGCTTGGACAAATCCGACCATTGGATAAAATTGAATAAAAATTGCAGAAATGATGTCTAAAAGACGGGAAATTGCACTTAAAATGCATAATTTAGAGTTTAAGCTCTAAATGCGATAGGGGTGGTGAATGTTTTGTGTTCTATTTATACAAAAATGCCGCTAAATAAGATCATTTAGCGGCATTTAACCTTTTGAAGGCTGGAAATCGTCGAAGTTGTTACATCGGCTTAATCATTGATGCAAGAGTCGTAGCGAGCGCATCAATATTTTCACCTTCTTCCCCGACTAAAATCAGGCTTGAACTCCCGACGGGCTGAACGATTCCGGTCATGCCATCCTTACTAAAGTCGGTACTTTGTTCGCTTGGAATACCAGTAATAAATAACGTTACTTTACCTTTTGGACCTTGGAACACCATATGCACCGCATTGGATTCGCCAAAACCGCAGTGGTTTAGGTAGTAAACGTGATATGGAAAGTTTTCACTAAACTGGTAATGAAATGGCGACATTTTCGCATTAATTTGCGAGCTCGGTACATCCTCATCAAGATGACGAACAAACGGTTCTTCATGAATAACGTGTTTCATCGCGGTATCCGCTAAACTGGCTTGTGCTGGAGACACCAAAACATTTCCCCAGTTTACTTGGCCAACTAATAACCCTGCGGTGAACGCAATAGAAGCGGCAAGTGCCATTGCTTTGCGGACAAAGTTTGGTCTTACGACCTTCTCTTCATCAAGTGCACTCGACGTCTGGCTAAATAAAATCTTATCTGCGAGATCTTCGGGTACATCCACATTCATGGCTTGTTTAATTTTTACATCGAGATCCAAAACGTCATCAACAAACTTATTGTTGGCGTCGCTACCAGCTAAAGCTTGCAGAATCTCTTCATCCTTTTGTTTTGGATCCGACAAAATACGACGACGAAATTCTAAATCATCCATTCTTTTGTCCTCTCTTGGTATCTTGAGAATCCAACATCTCTTTAAGTTGATTACGAGCGCGAAATAGTCGAGTCATCACTGTGTTTTTATTTAAATCAAGAATGTCGCCAATCTCTTCTCCACTGAAACCACCGACAACTTGGAGAAATAAAGGCTCACGGTATTCAACATCGAGCTTCATGATCTGTGCCTGCAGCCATTCTTGCTGATGATGTGAGTCATCGCTGACTTTAGCATCATTGCCGTAATCATCGATATCAACTAAATCAAATTGTTTACGTTCGAAGCGGCGCGCGTTTTCTCGTCTCAATATTGTGATGAGCCAAGACTTGGCAGCTTTTTCGTCCTGGAGGCTATCGAGTGACTTCCAAGCTCTAAGACAGGTTTCCTGAACTAGATCTTCCGCGACCGCTTTATCTTTGCACAACCAATATGCGTAGCGGTACAAGTCACGATGATACCCTCGGACGAGCGCTTCGTATTTTCTTTGCTTGTCCATATCAGAGTTGACCGGACTGTTGGAATTTTTCTTTCCAAACATTTTTAATATGGCCACAGGAGCCTCCATCCTCGCTCTGTGAGTTTCTTATTTGTTCTGAGCATGACTTTACTTGCTTTATCGCTTAGCGGTTTTGGTTGCAGGATTTGTCATGCAACCCCTTTGACACAATAAGCCATGTGGTTACCTAAAAGTGTATACGCAAATGTCAGATATCATCGAACACGAATTGATATATATTGTTAACAATATCATCATTAGTAATCAATGGCTTGGATAAGTTCACTAGATGGAGCATTAAAAGGGACTTCTGATGGTGGATTCTTGAATTGTTTTGAATCAATAATCGCTTTAGGTGAGCTTAAAACTCGTAAAATCACTATAAAATTGATCTATTTCAAAATATCAAGCAGTGAAGGGGTTATAGTACACCTTGTCATCTCGTTAGTCATTGCGACTAACATGTTGAGCAAGATGACACTTCCTTTTGAAGGCTGACTTTACTTTCTCCTAATCAGGAAACTGATTACTTTTCAATTGGCGTAAGTTAATTGTTTTATAGATATTCCGACCACACAGTTATGTGTGGTTTTTTTTTTGCTTCGATTTTACTTTCCGTATACCTCTTACCGTTTTAACTCTCTATAGTTAACCATTAGTAATCGCATAAGAATCAAAGAAGTAGAGTAATTGAACTACTTGCTTCACGTTTATTTAAACGCACGTTTGATAAATTTAACAAATTCATTACAATGCATCAGGTCAGACCTCTTGTATTTAAGGAGAAACAATGGGCAAGCAGGAAGTAAAAACACGCAATGGTGAGCGTGTCGCTATTGTCGCGGGGCTTCGAACTCCCTTTGCTCGTCAAAGCACGGAATTTAGCCAAGTGCCAGCGGTCGATTTAGGGAAAATGGTAGTAAGCGAAATGCTTGCTCGAACAGATATTGATCCGAAGCTAATCGAACAAGTGGTATTTGGACAAGTAGTACAAATGCCTGAAGCGCCAAACATCGCACGAGAAATCGTGTTAGGCACTGGTATGAACATCCATACTGATGCATACAGTGTGACTCGAGCGTGTGCGACGAGTTTTCAAGCGGCGGTTAATGTCGCAGAAAGCATCATGGCGGGAACCATTGATATTGGTATTGCTGGCGGTGCAGACTCTTCTTCCGTCCTGCCTATTGGCGTATCAAAGAAACTGGCCGCTAATCTGCTTGCTCTTAGTAAGACAAAAACAATGGGTCAGAAGCTTAGTATCCTCAAAAACTTGAGCTTTAAAGACCTGATGCCAGTGCCACCAGCAGTAGCAGAGTACTCTACGGGTTTATCCATGGGACAAACTGCAGAGCAAATGGCTAAAACACATGGTATTTCTCGCGCAGAACAGGATGCGCTTGCACATCGTTCTCATACGCTGGCTTCTCAAGCTTGGAAAGAAGGAAAAATCCAAGATGAAGTGATGACGGCTTTCCCTGAACCATACAAAAAGTGGATTTCGGAAGATAACAATATTCGTCATGACTCAACGGTTGAGGGATACGCGAAATTGCGACCTGCGTTTGATCGTCAGTATGGCAGTGTTACGGCTGCGAACAGTACGCCATTGACTGATGGTGGTGCGGCAGTGATGTTGATGCGAGAAGGTAAAGCGAAAGAGCTCGGAATGGAGATCCTTGGTTACATCCGAGGTTATGCATTCTCTGCTATCGGCGTGGAAAAGGACATGCTGATGGGGCCGACTTATGCCACAGCGAAAGTGCTTGAAAATACAGGCTTGGAACTGTCAGACCTGACGTTGATCGACATGCACGAGGCTTTTGCTGCTCAAGCATTGGCGAATGTGAAGATGTTTGCTTCCGATAAGTTTGCTCAAGAAAACCTTGGTCGCTCAAAAGCGATTGGTGAAATTGATATGGATAAGTTCAACGTGCTTGGCGGATCAATTGCTTATGGTCACCCATTTGCTGCGACTGGTGCGCGTATGATGACGCAAACCCTACGAGAGCTAAAACGCCGTGGCGGTGGTATTGCATTGAATACTGCATGTGCTGCTGGTGGTCTTGGTGCGGCAATGATTCTGGAGGTTGAGTAATGAGCGAGCAAAAAGCATTTAGTCTAAAGGTTGATGAGCAAAATATTGCTTGGTTAGCCATCGATGTTCCTAATGAAAAAATGAATACGCTGCAGGCGGCTTTTGCTGACGAAATGAAAGAAATTTTTGCTCAGCTAAAAGACTCCAGTGGTATTAAAGGGATGATCATCCACTCCCTAAAACCGGACAATTTTGTTGCGGGCGCAGATGTTAGAATGCTAGAAGCATGCACCACAGCAAGTGAAGCGGAAGCCTTAGCAAGGCAGGGTCAGGAGTTGTTCCAGCAGCTATCGGACTTACCTTATCCTGTCGTTGCGGCTATTCATGGCCCATGTTTGGGCGGTGGTTTAGAACTGGCTCTTGCATGTGATTATCGTGTTTGTACGGATTCTGACAAAACGCGTTTAGGTCTGCCAGAAGTACAACTTGGTTTATTGCCAGGTTCTGGTGGTACTCAGCGTCTGCCACGTTTGATTGGCCTGTTACCGCCGTTGGACTTGATCCTGACGGGTAAACAACTTCGTGCGAAGAAAGCTAAAAAACTGGGCGTTGTGGACGCCTGTGTGCCGGACACCATTTTGCTCGACGTAGCAAAACAGTTTATCGACAAAGGTAAAAACAAGGGTACGAAAAAGCTATCGACGAAAGAAAAGGTGATGTCTGGTAGCGGGCTAGGGCGCAAGTTTGTATTTGAGCAAGCTGCGAAGAAAACGAATCAAAAAACCCGTGGTAACTATCCAGCAACGGTTGCAATTCTAGAAGTTATTCAACATGGCTTAGAGAAAGGCTTCGCTAAAGGCCAAGAACTTGAAGCGAAGCGCTTCGGTGAGCTTGTAATGAGCTCAGAGTCAAAAGCGCTCCGTTCGATCTTCTTTGCCACAACAGAAATGAAGAAAGAAAATGGCACGGATGCGAAACCAGCACCAGTTCATAAAGTTGGTGTGCTTGGTGGTGGTCTGATGGGCGCCGGAATCAGCCATGTGTCTGTTGCAAAAGCAAAAGTACCTGTTCGCATCAAAGACGTTAGCAACGATGGCGTTTTAAACGCGCTCAACTACAACTACAAGTTATTTGAGAAACAGCGCAAACGTCGCATTCTATCCAAGGCCGACCTGCAAGCGAAAATGCTGCAACTGTCTGGTGGTGTCGACTTTACCAGTTTTAATCATATTGATGTCGTAATTGAAGCCGTTTTTGAAGACCTAGATCTTAAGCAAAAAATGGTGGCGGACATTGAAGCGAACGCTAAGACAGAAACTATCTTTGCGACCAATACTTCTTCGTTGCCTATCCACAAAATTGCAGAAAAAGCGGAGCGTCCAGAAAACGTAGTGGGTTTGCATTACTTCAGCCCGGTAGAAAAAATGCCGTTGGTGGAAGTGATTCCGCATGAAACGACGTCAGATGAAACCGTTTCAACAGTTGTTGCACTTGCTAAGAAGCAAGGTAAAACCCCGATCGTAGTGAAAGACAAAGCGGGCTTTTACGTGAACCGCATTCTTGCTCCATACATGAACGAAGCGGCGCATATTTTGTTGGCTAACGAACCGATCGAAAAGATTGATACGGCGTTGCTTGATTTTGGTTTCCCTGTTGGCCCGATTACCTTGTTGGATGAAGTTGGTGTCGACATTGGCGCGAAAATTATGCCGATCCTGGTTAATGAGTTAGGTGACCGATTCAAAGGGCCGGATGTGTTTGATATCTTGTTAAATGATGGACGTAAAGGACGCAAGAGTGGTAAGGGGTTTTACACTTATAAGGGCAAGAAGAAAGATGTCGACAAATCGGTTTACAAACTGCTTAAGCTCGACCCTGAATCTAAGCTAAGCGATAACGATATTGCGTTGCGCTGTGTGCTGCCAATGCTGAATGAAGCGGTACGTTGTTTGGATGATGGCATCATTCGCTCGCCACGTGACGGTGATATTGGCGCGATATTTGGTATTGGTTTCCCACCGTTCTTGGGTGGCCCGTTCCGTTACATGGACCAATTTGGTATTAAGGAGCTCGTAGAGAAAATGAATGAGCTTGCATCGAAATATGGCGATCGTTACGCGCCATGTGATGGTTTGCTTACTCGAGCTGGTGAAGGGACAACGTTCTATTAAAGGTTGCTTCGGTAGAGAAAAAGGCTTGCCAGTGGCAAGCCTTTTTCATAAAGAAGAAATGGTTACTTCTTCTTGTCTTTCTTATCTTTATTGTGGCCTTTACCAGGGTTGTCGTCCCCGTGAACGCTGCTATTACCTTTTTTGTCTTTATCATTCCACTGTTTTGAAGAGCAATCATCTGATTTGATGGATACATTGTCTCCGCTAAGGCGCACACAGTCGTCACTTAGTTCGAAACCATCGCCTTTGACTGAGATTTCAGCGTGAGCAGATGCCAATGGCAGTATAAGAGCCACAAGTAAAAGTGCTTTTTTCATGATTACCTCATTAAGTTATTTTTAGTGCGGTAATTAGAGCATAAGCCGCAATGGCGCAATTTCAATTTTCTGCCAATTATGGTGCCGATTCAATCTATGAGACCGACAACCTCATGGGTTTGTAGGTTCATTCTAGTAATCGACAATTTTATTTCTGCGCAACTAGATCACCCCAAGCCGCAATCTTTTGGCCGAAGTTGGAACTCTTCAATCGATCCTATTTCTTGTCCTAGATGGATGCGCGGAGCCTCCGAATGCGCTTGACCTTGAGAGTGCATGATCAAACGATTTGCAGTACGAGGTTTCAATTCGTTCACAACGAAGCGAATCATGTCTGCGCGCGTCAGCTTCTTCAACTCCGCAAGTACCTTGTCACGTTGGTTAAACTCAGTGTCTTTGTTTCCTATCGCAACCCAAAGACGTTGAGCCCGTCCTCGAAGTGTGGTGTCCGGCGTTGCTATTTGGTTCCACAAGCCGCGCTTACTGCTGTGCCATTGGTAATCGTTTAACTCTAACAGCACCATATAAAAGGCATTTAAAAACTCATCGATTGAGGTAACCAGCTCGGCAGGTGCTGCATTAGGTGACTGCACATACAGTACAATACCAGGGTGACGATTTAGCGGCATATTGCCAGTGCCTACCATGTAACCTAATTGCTGCTTGGTACGGATTTCGTGGAAAAACGTTGCCGACATAAGGTGATTGGCCAATGAGTATAGCGCGATACTACGAGGCTCAATATCCTCGCACTGGTGGTAAATAACGACCGCGGAATCTTGCTGGTTACAATGCACCTCACGTTGAAAACTGCCATTTTTACCTAGCATAATGAGCGGACGAAGTGCCTCTTCATAACGTTGCTCGTTAACTCTTAGAGCATCCTTCAAGGTCGTAGCCATGTCATGGGCTTGCTGGCGTTGCCAGTCTCCGTAAACAAACATTTCAACGTGCAGTTCTGCAAGAATGGATTCTACGAATACCGAGAGTTCATCGACTTCGATTTCTTCTAGCGCTTCGACTAAGGTTGTGAAAGGCGGGTTATTGGGTTGAAGTAACCCAGTAAGTGCGTTAAACAGCTGCGAAATAGGGCGATCTTGTGAAGCATTTCTCCAGTTTCGTAACAGTTGTTGTTTGATGGTTTCAAAGCGAGCAGGGCTGAAATCTCGAGAAGCAAAACGGTGTAGAATCATTTCTAGCAACTGAGGCAGCTTTTGACTGAACCCTGAGAGGGTTAAGGTCACGCCACCTTGGTGAGCGTACATGTTGTAACCCATCCCTGCGATTTCTGCTTGATAGGTTTCTTTTGCTAGCGAATCGAGGAACATCTCTACACATAAGCGCGTTTTGACGATGTTCTTTGGTGATGCAACGGCATGAGAGCTGTCGATAGCGACATAAACGACACCTTTTGGCACGCGAAATTCGTCATCTTGCAAATGCCACAGCCGAAACCCTTCGAGATCCTCAATCAACTCTGGCAGTGAATCACCATTTTCGAGTGGCATGGGGTCGAGGTCGTAGCAAATATAAGGGTTCTTTTCCGGTAAGACGAATTGCCAGCTTGGGTCGATTTGTTGATAGAAACGACGTTGGTCTTCACTAAAAGGTGTGACGGAGTACGGGGTAAAGTACCATTCGGCAGTACGGTTGTATTCCAGGCCTTTAGCAATCAAAGTGACGCGTACATTATCGATGGTTAAGTATCGCAGCAATGAACGCTGTAACTCCTCATCGTAGCCCGCCATTTTGTAGTCACCATAAACCGTGTCTTCCGGTTGATAGTGCTGCATGTTGATCACCAGATGGCTGACGAGATCCATTGGGCGCGATGGCTCTTGGAAGCGAAAAGCCGATTCTAATACCGCTTGTTTTTCGAGATAGCGCCATTCATCTAACCCGTCTTGTTTGATCATCGAGAGGTATTGAAAAACTGCTTGAACGATATCATCAACATGATCTAAGCCGTTTGGCGTCAGGGTGCAGCTTACGGTAAAGTCTCGGTAGTTACTGCCACTCGCGCCGCCGCCCGCTGAGAGAGAAGTAATCCAGCCTTTTTCTTTGAGTTGAAGCATCAAACTGCCTTCTCCTTCATAACCCAACAGGTGAGCAAAGTAGGAGAGTGGCTTCACGCTATAATGCGCATCCATTCCCGGCATGGGGAATGTGAGAATCAGTTTACGGAACTCTTTGAGCGGCTCGACTTGAACCAAAATGCCCGTGCTTTCCTCAGTGCCTATCGGTACATCAATCGATTTTCCACGAAGGTGGTGATTTGGGATGTCGGCAAACATGGTTTCTACCCAAGCTTGCTGTTCATCGAGCGACTGTGGCCCAAATAGAGTCAGTGTCATCAAATCGGCGGAATACTGAGAGTGGTGAAACTCCACAATTTCGTCGCGGATGGATTTACCATCTCGGTCGCCAAGAGTATCTAAGTTTCCGACAGAGAATTTTGAAAACGGGTGCTCTGGATTGATGACTTCTTTGTTAACTTGATACAGGCGACGAGAATCATCATTGAGTTTGAGCTTGTATTCGGAGTCGACAGCCTGGCGTTCTTTGTCTAATGCTTCTTCGTTAAACAAAGGTGCGGTAAAGAATTGGCTAAATCGATCTAAGGCACTTTCAAAGGCATTTGGAGCAATGTTGAAAAAGAAACAAGTGTGCTCTGTACCAGTCCAAGCGTTGTTTGTTCCACCGTGTTGGCTAATATAGCTTTGAAACTCGCCCACTTTAGGGTATTTTTCCGTACCCAAAAAAAGCATGTGTTCTAAATAGTGTGCCAGACCTTGGCGATCGTTTGGGTCGTCGAAGTGTCCAACGTTCACTGCCAGAGCAGCTGCCGACTGTTGAGCTGTATCGGAATGAATCAGCAGTACACGCAGTTCATTGCTCAAGGTAATGTAGCGGTATTGATTTGAATCGTTAGGACTTAGATGCACGATGCGTCTCCAGATTTCGCATTACAGTAATTTAGGCTCCCCTCGCGGGGGGCGCAAAGTTTGCGTTTCGACAAATACTGCTTGCCGTATTTTTGTTATTCGTAGACTTCTGCACAGGCCCATCGCGTTTGCGTATGGGGAAGAACTGTTTGAGTGAATGCTCTGAACTCATTGCACAGTTAAATAGTGTGATGAACTGAGTACATTCTTTTAATAGATTGTTAAGAAAGTCGCTATCTTTAACAAGCGAATTGGTATAATGAACAGATAATTATATCAGTATTTTTGTTTCGTCATTGTTAAAGTTAGCCCCGTCTATCTAATAAAGATAGCAGTCAACCTTTTGGTAGCGTTAGCTATCCCTAGGAAATAACATGAAAATATTCATCATGCGTCACGGTGAAGCCGAGCATTTTGCAGATTCAGACGCAGCACGACAATTGACCCCAAGAGGCAGAGTCGAATCAGAAGCGGTTGCGAGAGCCTGTAAAGAACAGGGTTTTGCGCAATTCAATAAAGTGTTGGTGAGTCCGTACATTAGAGCTCAACAAACTTGGCAAGAGATCAGTGCGTATTTCTCTGCAAAAAGCATTGAAACTTGTGAAGATATTACACCTTATGGCCAGTCCGAGCATGTCTTCGATTTCGCAAGTGCGTTAATAGAAGTCGAACAATTGGACTCGCTTTTGTTCGTATCGCATTTGCCTTTGGTCGGTTATCTGACTTCAGAGTTTGTAAAAGACATGACACCACCGATGTTTCCTACATCAGGGCTAGTGTGCATTGAATATGATTTACAAACACAAAATGGTGAAGTGCTATGGCATATTACGCCATAAGTGTCTAAACCAAAATAAGCGTTTGCAAATTAGAGACAGAATAAGAAAGGCAGGAGATCCCTGCCTTTTCGTTTCGTCGTGTCTACAGCAAGCTTGTTACTTTTCAGGAATTGAAAGCAACACTAACAACGCACCATCACCACCAAATTCTAGTGGCGCTTGGTGAAAAGCCATAACGTCAGGATGCTGTGCTAACCAAAGTGGGGCTTTCTGTTTCAGGATGTGTTTCCCAATACCATGTTGCACACACGCACAATGAATCTCGTTTTTGATGCAATAGGCTATCATCGCACCAAGCTCGCGTTTTGCTTCTTGCTGTGTCATGCCGTGCATATCGAGGAACACGTCCGGTACATACACGCCACGACGTAGACGTTTGACTTCATAAGTGGAGACGTCGTCACGTGCATAACGAGTTGGACCTTCATCGTTTAATAGAGGGACAAACTCGTCTGAAAAGTAAAATTCAGAGTCACTCGCTTCACGGTTGGAGCGCTTGATTTCTTTTTGCTTAGTATTTTTTTTTGGTTGCTGGATTATGGTATCCTGTCGCAACTTTTTTACGCCCTGTACTGCTTCCTGAAACAAGGCGAAATCGTCATCGTTCTCGGTGTCTTTTTTGCTCATTAGGTAAACAATTTCATTAATAAACTTTATTGGCAGTATTGTAGCGCTTTTCGGAGGCAATTTTGGATAAGATTTTTGTAGAAGAAGCGGTATCGGAACTGCATACCCTTCAAGATATGATTCGTTGGACGGTAAGCCGCTTTAATGCAGCGAACCTGTTTTACGGTCATGGTACTGATAATGCGTGGGATGAAGCAGTTCAGCTTATCCTGCCAACCTTATACTTGCCGATTGATGTGCCTCCGCACGTATTGAACTCTCGCCTAACGACAAGCGAGCGTCTGCGTATTGTTGAGCGCGTAGTAAAACGCATCAACGAGCGTACGCCAACAGCATACCTAACAAACAAAGCATGGTTCTGCGGTCTTGAGTTCTTCGTTGATGAGCGTGTACTTGTGCCACGTTCTCCTATCGGCGAATTGATTCAAGCGGAATTCCAACCTTGGTTGGTGGAAGAGCCTACGCGCATCATGGACCTATGTACGGGTTCTGGTTGTATCGCGATTGCTTGTGCGCACGCTTTCCCTGAAGTAGAAGTGGATGCTATCGACATCTCTACAGATGCTCTACAAGTGGCTGAGCAAAACGTACAAGATCACGGCATGGAGCAGCAAGTGTTCCCAATTCGCTCTGATTTGTTCCGTGATCTTCCAAAAGAGAAATACAATCTAATCGTGTCCAACCCACCATATGTGGATGAAGAAGACATGAACAGCCTGCCAGATGAGTTCACGCATGAGCCTGAGCTTGGGCTAGCTGCGGGTACGGATGGTCTAAAACTAGTGCGTCGTATTCTTGCTAACGCGCCAGATTATCTAACAGATAACGGCATTCTTATTTGTGAAGTCGGAAACTCAATGATTCATATGATGGAACAGTACCCAGAGATTCCATTTACTTGGATTGAGTTCGAGAACGGCGGTCATGGCGTGTTTATGCTAACGCGTGACCAGCTGGTTGAGTGTGCAGAAGAGTTTAAACTGTACAAAGACTAATAGAGTCTTGCACTAAACATCAAAACACCGAGCTTTATGCTCGGTGTTTTTTTATGCATACCTCGCCGATATTAACTCTTTACATCAAAACGTAATAAAGCCACTATGAATCCACGAAGAATTGGAAAGCAGCTATGCTCTGTTTTGAGAGAGCGTGGCGATAAAAACTTGAGGAAGTAATGGCAGGAAACAGTATCGGACAACATTTCCGAGTGACGACATTCGGGGAAAGTCACGGTATCGCACTGGGATGTATCGTAGACGGATGTCCTCCGGGGTTGGAAATTACAGAAGCAGATCTACAAATTGATCTCGACCGCCGTCGTCCAGGCACATCACGTTACACCACACAACGTCGTGAACCGGATGAAGTTAAAATTCTTTCTGGCGTTTTTGAAGGCAAAACCACGGGCACATCGATCGGTTTGCTAATTGAAAACACCGATCAGCGCTCAAAAGACTACTCTGACATCAAAGATAAGTTCAGACCGGGTCATGCTGATTACACTTACCACCAAAAATATGGCATCCGCGACTATCGCGGTGGCGGCCGTTCTTCAGCTCGTGAAACCGCAATGCGTGTGGCTGCTGGTGCAATCGCGAAGAAATACTTAAAAGATGAGTTTGGTGTTGAGATTCGTGCTTACTTGTCACAAATGGGTGATGTATCTATCGACAAGGTAGATTGGAACGAAATCGAGAACAATGCATTCTTCTGCCCTGATGCTGACAAAGTAGAAGCATTTGACCAACTTATCCGTGACCTGAAAAAAGAAGGCGACTCTATTGGCGCAAAAATCCAGGTTGTGGCAACTAACGTGCCTGTTGGTCTTGGGGAACCCGTATTTGACCGTTTGGATGCAGACATCGCGCACGCACTAATGAGCATAAACGCGGTGAAAGGCGTGGAAATCGGAGACGGTTTCGACGTGGTAAACCAAAAAGGCAGTCAGCACCGTGATACGCTTGCTCCTGAAGGTTTTGGTAGTAATCATGCGGGTGGCATTCTTGGCGGTATCTCGACTGGTCAAGACATTGTCGCTAACATTGCGCTTAAGCCAACATCAAGTATCACTGTGCCGGGTGAGACCATCACAAAAGAAGGTGAACCAACTCAGTTGATCACCAAAGGTCGTCATGACCCATGTGTGGGTATTCGTGCTGTGCCTATCGCAGAAGCGATGCTGGCAATTGTGGTGATGGATCATTTACTACGCCACCGTGGTCAAAACCATGGCGTAACAACTGAAACACCGAAGATTTAAGAGCTTTGTGTCATTCCAGCGAGCTATAGCGAGACTAGGAATCTAATTTCAGCACGATGAAAAGAGAAAGAAACATCTCTGACAACAGAGTGCTCGGATAATAGATCCTGAATCATGCTCCTTCGTCGCTGTTCAGGATGACTGAATATAAAATTATGCCACTCACTGAATCGCGGGTGGCACAATTTTATCAGGCAACCTTTTTTGTTTAAGTAGTTTTTGCTTAATGAATCGAGCCTTCGGTTTCCAAATGGAAAGAAGGCAGACGCCACTTAAAGCGCACTGCAGCCATACGCAGCATGTAACCAGTAACCAGTGTAATGATCGTGGCAGTGACATCGGGAACATTAAATTCTAATAGCGCTAAGTACATTCCTGATGCGATAAGAGCGACAGAAGCGTAAAGCTCTTCATGCAGTACCAATGGTGTTTGGCGACAGATTAAGTCACGAAGTAGCCCACCGAATACACCAGTTACTAACGCTGAAACCATACAAATACCAGGGTGCAAGCCCATGCCCATCGCAATTTTTGTTCCGATGATACTAAACACGATTAAACCTAGTGCATCGAGGCGAATGAACAGACCTTTCAGCTTAATCACCCATTTCGCTAAACCTGTTGTTAGCACACCTGCAACACACGTAATTGCAAGGAACTCTGGGTTTTTTACCCAACCAAGAGGGTAGTGGCCTAATAGAATGTCACGTACGGTGCCACCACCAATGGCCGTTGCGCTGGCCACCAACATAACACCAAACCAGTCCATCTTTCTTCTACCAGCACTTAACGCACCTGTCATGGCTTCAGCCGTGATACCAATGATATACAACACACTTAGCAACATAGGGAAACACTCAACGTAAAAAGTCACTACGTTCTACGAGAATCAGCGTAGGCGAAGTAACAACACTTACAAACGGTTCTATCTCTCTTAAAAAGTGATTAAAACCAGCAACATGCTTGTAATCAAACGGCTTAAAAATAGCGGTTTGAACGGCATCAAAATAAGGCGAGAGTGTAGTGGTAAATAAGTACGCTGACGAATGAGAAATTGTATGGAGAAAGCGATGTTCAGATAAATTCAACTAATAACCAAAAATGTGGGGTTGCCTTTACCTCATAGCTAAAAACAGCGACAATATGCAGCGCATGTCAAACTGAAGTACAAACTCGACGATGACCCACGAATACCAAGACTTAATCACCATTTTTAATGACACCTTTTTAGAACAATTTAATACGAAATTAGAGTTAGGTGGTGATGAGCCTATTTATCTTCCTGCTGATGATGAACACCCTCATCATCGGATTATTTTTGCTCGGGGTTTTTACGCCTCTGCTTTACACGAGATCTCGCATTGGTGTGTGGCTGGTCCAGAGCGTCGTTTGCTGGAAGATTTTGGTTATTGGTATGAACCTGATGGGCGAACAGCAGAAGTTCAAGCGGAGTTTGAGAAAGTTGAAGTGCGACCTCAAGCTTATGAATGGATTCTGGCACAAAGCGCTGGCTTCCCTTTTACGGTGAGTTGTGACAATCTACACGGCGATTTTGAACCAGATAGGCTCGGCTTTATGAAAAAAGTGCATAAAGAAGTGCTAGGTATTTTGGACGTTGGCTTGCCTTTGCGAGTGAAAATGCTTTCTGATGCCCTGCGCGCATTTTATCAAACTAAGCCACTGGAAGCGTCGGACTTTTGCGTTAAATAACCACTAATAACCTCAGAGATACACCATGATTATTGAATTTGAAGAAAAACTACTGGAACTGATTGATGCTCGAATTGAAACAGCATCTGACGATGAATTGTTTGCTGGTGGTTATTTACGTGGTCACATCTCTTTATCCGCGGCGTCTTGTGAAGAAGAAGGGATTAGCGATATTACTGAGCTGAAGTCACGCATTGAGAGCAGCTTAGAAAATGCGCGTACCGAGTTAAGCCCGGCCGATCGCGTGATTGTCAGTGATTTGTGGCAGGAGCTCCAGGCTCAGGCTTAGTCCCTAAGCAGCGTTCTCCCTTTATTTAATCCTAGTCATTTACTACTTCGAAAAATTCGAACCTCTCCATAAAATTTTTGTGGTTGTAGCGAAACTGTTCAACTTTTATTCTGATCAGCATAAAACGTGAACAAAGGATTACAACCATGAAAATTGTCGCATTTGGTGCATCTACCAGCTCTACCTCAATCAACAAACTACTTGCTACATACGCAGCAAATCAAGTCGAAGGCGCTCAAGTGAATGTTCTAGACTTAAACGATTATCAAGCGCCAATGTTTAGCGAGGACAAAGAGAAAGAAATAGGTCAAGCTGAAGGGGCTGTCGCGTTTTTACGTGACTTGGCGGAGGCTGACGCTCTCGTTGTTTCCTTCGCAGAGCACAACGGTTCGTACCCAGCGGCCTATAAAAACTTGTTCGATTGGGCGACGCGCATTGAGCGTA
The DNA here is from genome assembly GCF_033338535.1 of Vibrio sp. Vb2131. NCBI lineage: Bacteria > Pseudomonadati > Pseudomonadota > Gammaproteobacteria > Vibrionales > Vibrionaceae > Vibrio > Vibrio sp. Vb2131. The sequence continues at coordinate 102,912 of NZ_JAWOSW010000013.1, read as the reverse complement.
ATGTATTTCAAAACAAACCTGTCGTTTATTTAGCAACTTCCCCAGGTCCCGGTGGTGCGCAAAGTGTTCTTGCGGCGGCGACAGGTTCTGCACAATTTTTTGGCGCGGATGTAAAGGCATCGTTATCTGTGCCGAGCTTCTACGAAAATTTTGACGTGGAATCGGGTAAGGTTGTAAACCCAGAAGTGGCAGAGCAAGTGAAACAGGCAGTTGCACTGCTGAAGTAATCTCAGTACGAGCGACTTAATGAGTTAGCGATTCCCGACACGTGTCTGTGTCGGGAATCAAAACAGAGAATACTCTTACAGCTCGGTAATGGCTTTGCCTTTTCTTAGTTTACGAACCCACATTCGACTTGGGTGAAGTTCGGTCAATACATCAACCGGTAATGGCAGCGGGTCCCCACAGATCTGGGAGGCCAACACTTCAGCTAATAATGGTGCAGAGCTCAGTCCACGAGATCCTAAACCTAAGAAGCAGAATAGGTTAGGGTACTGATGAATGGTTTCTACCTCTTCTTCTTTTTGATTTTGTAAGTTGGTGTATTGCGTTTTGATCGTCTCAAAGTCACCCACATTTCCGACAAATGGTAAGTGATCTCGGCTAACACAACGAATACCTTGGCGAGATTGATTACCAGTGATATCTACCTCTTTTGCCCATGTTTGATTCGGTACACATTTCACTAGCTTTTCTGCATTATCTTTTTGGGCGTTTTCATCAAATTCGTAGTCAAGGTGACTGCGGTCGTAGCTTGCACCGATACACAAGTGTTGATTACTTGGGTTAACAGGTGTCATGTAACCGTCGTAACACAACACCGTTTTCAGCTGACTCAGCGTTTCGGTTGCTGGCGCATGACTGACTTGTCCTTTCACCTGCCCCATTGGGAGGGAAGCGGTTTGACTCAATGTCTGGAACTCATGGCCGTTCGCAATCACAACCGTTGAGTGCTCAAATGTTTGACCACTCGCTGTTAGTAGCCAGAGCTGACGCTTTTCATCCCAATCTAATGCCTCAACATGGTGTTCAAACTTCGTTGAGAGTAACGACGTCTTCTCCAATTGTTTTATTAACCCACGAGTTAACTCGGCAGGGCACAGCCACCCTCCCATTGGGTAGTGCACAGATGCCATATCAATAGGTAACCCGATAGTGTTCGCAGTCTCCTCGGCGGACAGCTTGTGAATGAGCTCTGGTGTGAAGTTACCCGCAAGTATTTTCTCCAGTTTGTCTGTGGATTTGTCATCCCACATCAACTGAGTTACGCCACACCAGTCATGATCAAAATCGATCTCTTGTGCTGCTTGTTCAACAAACTGACGTGCGAACAAAAATGCAGGAGCAAACACACGCGAAACGCCAGTATGGGGACCGTTCAACAATGGATACACGGCCCCTTGACGATTACCCGACGCTCCTTTGGCTGGTTGTTTGTCTTTACAGTAAAGGGTGACGTTTTGGCCACGACGAACTAACGTTTTCGCTAACGCCGCGCTGGCTATACCACCGCCAATGATGGCAATCGAATCAAGATTGCTAGATGCTGTGCGATTGAACCAAGGGAGATGGTTCGACTGCTTTTCACGTTGCTCCATAGAGCCGGCGATCATTTCTCGCTTAGTGCCGAAACCTTTCACCTTTTTCATTGTAAAGCCAGCTTCGTTCAAACCACGACGTACAAAGCCTGCTGCGGTAAACGTGGCAACTGTACAATCTTGCTTGGCTAGCTTTGCCATGTTGTTGAACAGGCCTTGGTTCCACATCTCTGGGTTTTTGCTTGGCGCGAATCCATCTAAGAACCAAGCATCAATCAAACCTTGTTCGTTGTATGGGACTTGCGGCATGCAGTCTTTAATGTCACCAAACCAAAGGTCGAGTGTGATTGCGCCGTCTTCTAAAACGATGCGATGACACTCCGGCACAGCGGCAGGGTAGTGCTTTTGTAACTTTTCCGCGTATTCAGCTAGCTCAGGCCAAGCTTCATGCGCCTTCTTTAAATCGGCTTTGCTTAATGGGTATTTTTCAAAGCTAATAAAATGCAGCTCTTTCAATGTTGCGTCCGGATGCTGACGACGAAACTCACTAAACCACTGGCATACTGCTAAGAAGTTTAATCCCGTGCCAAATCCTGTTTCACCAATGACAAAACGTCTTTGGTCAAATTCCTGCCATCTTTCTGGGAGATGATTTTGTTTTAAGAAAACGTAGCGTGTCTCTTCAAGACCGTTTACGTTAGAGAAGTAAACATCATCAAATTGGTCTGAAACCGGAGTACCAGCTTCGTTCCAACCAAGTTCTGCGTTTTTTATTGAAGTCATAATGGTGCAAATTTGTGATTTGGCGCGGTAAGAATGGGGCGATTGTACGAATTTATGGGAAAGCTGACCACTTTTGTTGACTATCTTAGTTATCATCTAGCGGATTTTTGAATTATAGGAATGTCATAATGAAACGAGTCGTAATCACCGGTATGGGTATTGTTTCAAGTATCGGTAACAACGTCGAAGAAGTTCTAGCGTCTCTTAAAGCGGGCAAATCTGGCATCACTGCATCTGAGCAGTTCAAAGAACACGGTCTTCGTTCGCAAGTATGGGGTGATCTAAAAATCAACCCGGCGGAACACATCGACCGTAAGCAGATGCGCTTTATGGGTGATGCGGCTGCTTATGCATACCTATCAATGGAGCAGGCAATCGCAGACGCTGGTCTTACAGAAGAGCAGGTTTCAAACGATCGTACCGGTATCGTTGCAGGTTCTGGCGGTGCTTCTGCATACAATCAAACGGTAGCGACAGACACGATGCGCGCCAAAGGCGTAAAGCGAGTTGGTCCTTACATGGTTCCTCGTACTATGTCTTCTACTGTTTCTGCTTGTCTTGCTACGCCATTTAAGATTCGTGGCGTGAACTACTCAATGAGCTCTGCATGTGCAACATCTGCACACTGTATCGGCCATGCTATGGAGCTTATTCAACTAGGCAAACAAGATATTGTTTTTGCTGGTGGCGGCGAAGAGCTAGATTGGTCTCAAACTATGATGTTTGATGCGATGGGCGCACTGTCAACCAAATACAATGACACGCCAGACAAAGCATCTCGTACATACGATGCAGACCGTGACGGTTTTGTTATCTCGGGCGGCGGCGGCATGCTGGTTATTGAAGAACTAGAGCACGCACTGGCACGTGGTGCGAAAATCTACGGTGAAATCGTAGGTTACGGTGCGACATCAGATGGCTACGACATGGTAGCGCCATCAGGTGAAGGCGCAATTCGTTGTATGAAGATGGCGATGCAAGACGTTGATGGTGTGGATTACATCAACACGCACGGCACATCGACACCAGTTGGTGACGTGAAAGAGCTTGGTGCTATCCAACAATTGTTTGGTGAGAACAGCCCTGCAATCTCTGCAACAAAAGCAATGACTGGCCACGCACTCGGCGCAGCGGGCGTGCACGAAGCGATTTACTCAACACTTATGCTAGACAAAAACTTCATTGCTCCAAGCATCAATATTTCAAACTTGGACGAAGCAGCACAAGGTCTGGACATCGTGACAGAAGCACGTGATGCAGAGCTAACGACCGTAATGTCAAACAGCTTTGGCTTTGGCGGCACAAACGCAACTTTGGTTATTAAAAAGTACCAAGGTTAACTGAATTTGTTGGCGCCTTGCGAGAGTACTGTAAACGCCAACAATCCAGTTTCCAGAGCTTGATCAGTCACACTGATCGAACAGACGCAGACTCTATCCCATGGAGAGCGGGATAGGATCCTTTTGTTCTGGAACTTTGCCCGGCTATTTAGCCGGGCTTTTTCTTTTCTCTGTTTCTGCTTTTCTCTAGGCTTCCCGTCAATCGATTCTATAGGAGTTACCTCCTTGAGGTTTATTGGTGTTATATCTTGAGATTTTTCGGGAAAAGGGCACAATCGCTTTAGTTTCGCATCTTGCGAATAAACGAACTCTTACAAATGGATGTTAGAACGCTGGCGCTATGAAAATTATTGTTGATGAAAATATGCCGTATGCTGAAGAGCTATTCAGCCAACTCGGTAACGTAATTCTAAAACCAGGTCGTACACTGACCGCCGATGATTTAGTGGATGTTGATGCCCTAATGATTCGCTCAGTCACCAAAGTTAATGCTGACCTGATCAGCAAAGCAAACAAGCTGAAGTTTGTTGGTACGGCCACGGCAGGCATGGATCATGTTGACCAAGCACTCTTAAAAGAGAAAGGCATTTTCTTCACTGCGGCGCCAGGGTGTAACAAAGTGGGTGTGGCGGAATACGCGTTCAGCGTGATGATGGTGCTCGCTCAGCAACAAGGTTTCTCGGTATTTGACAAGACGGTAGGTATTATTGGTGCAGGCCAAGTAGGTAGCTACCTAGAGAAATGTTTGAAAGGCATGGGTATGAAAGTTCTCATCAATGACCCATTCAAACAAGAGTCTGGTGATCCTCGTAGCTTTACTCCGTTGACAGAACTGATTGAAAGCTCAGACATCATTACACTACATACGCCAATCACCAAAGATGGCCCATACCCAACGCATCATTTGATTGATGAGAAGGTATTAAATGGTCTCCGCAGCGATCAAATTTTGATTAACGCGGCTCGAGGTCCCATCGTTGACAACGCTGCTTTGAAGCAACGTCTTTTGAAAAATGATGGCTTTACAGCGGCACTCGACGTATTTGAATTTGAACCAGAGGTTGATATGGAGCTTCTGCCTCTGCTAGCATTCGCAACCCCTCACGTTGCAGGCTACGGCTTGGAAGGGAAAGCTCGCGGTACAACGATGATTTTCAACAGCTACTGTGAGTTCTTAAATAACGAATTACGTGCGCATGCCAGCGATTTACTGCCAACCGCGCCTGTTCCTACTATGGTATTGGACAGAGCTTGGGACGAAGCAACACTGCATAACATCACGCAGTTAATCTATGATGTGCGTAGAGATGACGCTCTTTTCCGCCGTGAAATCAGTAAGCCAGGCGCTTTTGACCTGATGCGTAAAAACTACTGGGATCGCCGTGAATACAGCGCTGTCACGCTAGTGGGTAACAAAACATGTAACCTTGCTCCATTAGCAGAACTAGGTTTTCAGATTGAGGTAAGTCAATGAGCCAGCAATATAATGTTGCCATTTTAGGTGCGACCGGTGCGGTCGGTGAAACAATTTTGGATGTGCTTCAAGAGCGCAAATTCCCAGTAGGCGAAATCTTCCTACTCGCGAGTGAGCGCAGCGAAGGCAAGACTTATCGCTTCAATGGTAAAACGGTACGCGTTCAAAACGTAGAAGAGTTCGATTGGTCTCAAGCGCATATCGCACTGTTTTCTGCTGGTGGTGAGCTATCAGCCAAGTGGGCTCCAATTGCCGCTGATGAAGGCGTGATTGTTATCGACAATACATCACACTTCCGTTACGAGTACGACATTCCTCTTGTTGTGCCAGAAGTAAACCCAGAAGCGATTGCAGAGTTTCGTAACCGTAACATCATCGCGAACCCGAACTGTTCAACCATCCAAATGCTGGTGGCACTAAAACCAATTCACGATGCGGTGGGCATTGAGCGTATTAACGTATCAACTTACCAATCGGTGTCTGGTGCAGGCAAAGCGGGTATCGATGAGCTAGCAGGTCAAACGGCGAAGCTGCTAAACGGTCTGCCTGCAGACAAGAAGCAATTCTCTCAACAGATCGCGTTTAACTGTATTCCACAAATCGATCAAATGATGGAAAACGGCTACACCAAAGAAGAAATGAAAATGGTGTGGGAAACACAGAAGATCTTTAACGATCCATCAATCACAGTCAATCCAACGTGTGTACGTGTTCCTGTATTCTACGGTCACGCAGAAGCACTTCACATTGAGACTCGTTCACCTATCGATGCACAAGAAGTCGTTAACTTGCTTGAGCAAACTGACGGTATCGAAGTGTTCCACGGTGAAGACTTCCCTACACAAGTCCGCGATGCGGGCGGTAAAGACCATGTAATGGTTGGCCGTATCCGTAACGATATCAGCCATCATAGCGGCGTAAACCTGTGGGTTGTTGCTGATAACGTGCGTAAAGGCGCGGCAACTAACGCGGTGCAAATCGCAGAAGTTCTGATCCGCGATTACTACTAAGTCGCTTACAGTTCATTTCAAAGCCTCGCACAGTGCGAGGCTTTTTTGTACGAACGAAACAAAATAGTGTGAGATTAGTACGAATATGGCGAGAGCCACACATTTTTTATTCTCAACGCTATAGTTTTGCATGCGATATCCGATATATTTAACCGATCACCATTTCAAATTGTATTTAGCACAAAACTGAGCCTTCTATGCGTCAAAATTATAAGCGTTTGTTAGCAGCCCTTGTGTTGATGAGCGCGACTCAGACATCATCAGTGGTTCAAGCCGAAGGAATTCGTCTTGTTGGACCGTCTGGTGAAGTGCAATCATCTCCGAGCTATGCTGAAGATATTGAGCGAGCATTACCTGCTCCTCCTGCGAATACTCAACCGTCACGTTTCTTTGGTCCGACTGGTGAAAATCAAACACTATGGTCGATCGCTTCAGAATTACGACCTTCACGCGGTGTTACCGTTCAACAAACGCTTCTTGCCATTTACCGAATTAACCCTCAAGCGTTTGAGAACCAAAACATTCATGAATTGATCCCAGGGAGTCGGCTACGAGTACCTTCTCTAGAGCAAGTGCAAAGCGCGACCACAGCGCAAGCTGTTGCGATTATGAAGGCGCATGAAGCTAAGTTAAAACAGCCGAAGCCGACAAATAGAGCGACGCCAGCACAACGAGTCACCGAGCAACCAAAGCCACAAATTAAAGTAGAACCCAAGCCTGCGACTAAGCCAGAGACAGTGGCAGCAAAGGAGCCAAAACCAACTCCGAAAACAATACCCGTCATCCCTGCGCCACCAGTAACCACCTCTCCGCAGGGTGAAAAGCAGGTCAGTGCGCTGAAGGACAAACTTCAAGGCTCACAAAGTGAATTAGAGTCATTAGAAGAGAAGAACCATCGTCTTCGATTGATGCTGTCAGAAGTGCAAAGCGAAGTCGAAACTTTGAAAAGCGAGTTGAATGACGAAGAACGCATTCGCTCAGAAGTCGAGAAGCTGCTTGCTGAAGAGCGCCAACGCCTTGCTGAACAACAGCGCATGCAACCAAGCACCATGGACAAAATTTTGTCTAATGGTTGGCTCGTTGGTCTTGCGGCATTAATTCCTGGTGCTTTGATTGCGTTGCTAGTTGTTATGCTTCTTGGCCGACGCTCTAAAGCGAAAGAGGAAGAAGCGGCTGCGCAGGAACAGCAAAACGTTGATCCTCTTGCGGCGCCAATCGGTTTAGCGGCGGCGGATGAGCTGGATGAAGAGCTCACGCTTGATGATGAATTGTTTGCAGATGAAGATATCAACGCACAGTCTTTACAAGAAGAGAAGTCAGATTTAGAAGAAGACGTCTTTGCTAACCTCGACGATGAAGAACTTGATTTCAATCTGGAAGGGGACGATGACCCATTTGCAGATATTGGCGATGACGGTGACCTAGATGTTGGTCTGGATGAGTTTGAGTCATCGAACAATGGTATCCAAGTCAACGGCGAAGAAAAGGCGCTTGGTTTAGAAGAAATGGAGCGAGCCTTAGATGAGGTTGCTCCAGAACTAGAAGTGCTCGATGACGATGAGTCTGGCTTCGATCTTTCGGATGATGCGAATGAGAAATCAGACTCGCTTTCAGACGACGCATTTGCCGAGTTACTTGCAGCCGATGAGCCGTCAGAAGAGTTACCAAGTGACACTGTCGACCAGGATATGCTTGATGACTTGTTTGCTGAACTTGGCAACGATGACTTCGATTTAGATACTGATGAGCCTGAGTTAAAACAGCCCGTTTCGGATGATGACTTTAGTGTAGGAGAGGCATCTGACGACGATATCGATAAGCTATTGGCCCAGTATGAACAACCGGCTAGTGAATCGGAAGTTCGAGAAGCTGACGCCAATGAAGGTCCTGTTCTAGATGAAAACAGTACAGAGCTACTCGATGAACTCATTGATTTTGATGAAGATGACACAGACGAGTTTGATCCACTAAACGAGCTAGAAGCAATCTCTGGTTTTGAAGGTGATGACTCGATCGAAGAGTTAGACGCAGATAGCACAGACTTACTGGACGAACTCATTGATGATGTTACCTCTGAACTTGATGAAGAGACTGAAGCTGATTTAGATCCGTTTGATGATCTGATTCGAGAGGACGAGAGCCCAGAGCAGAATAAATCGGAAGAGGAAGAGTTACTGAAATCACTTGGTTTTGGTGAGCCAGACGCCGACGAAAAGCCATCTCCCGTAGTTGGGTCAGAACAAACTCATGAAGATCAGGACATTGAGTCTGGGTTGGACATCGACGCTTTATTAAGTGAAAGCCAGCCAGACACGCAACAAGCTGTAGAAGATCAACCATTAACCGAGCCAGAGGCTGCCTCAGAGCCATTTAGCAGCGATGAATTTCTTGGTGATTTAGAGGACCTCTCACCAGAGAATGATCCTTTAATGAGCGAGCTAGACGACCTATTTGAGTCAGACAGTGAAGAACTTCTGCCAACAGAACAAGAAAAAGCGGATTTTTCTGCTGAACTTGACGCTCTATTTGATAGTGAAGACGATTTACCGCAGCAAGTTGAAAAAACACAAACGGAGATAGAGGAAGCTTCATCACTACAACAAGAGGCTACCGATACTGATTCAACACAAGAACCATCCGTGGAGTCCGATGCTGAGGTACAGCCTCACGTTGAGCAAGAGGAAGACATTCCAGCCTTCACGCCGACACCAAATACAATAGAAAATGAATTCGGTGTTCCACAAGAAGAAGATTGGCTACTGGATGAGCCTGAATTGGAGCCGGAAACTGAGTCGACCAACGATTCAGAAGAAGAATTCAATTTTGATGAGCTAGATCTTCCAGAATTCAGCGAAGAAGATGCTCTAGCATCTATGGCTGGCGAACCTGCGTTAGAAACGTCCGAGTCCGTTGAACCAGAACAAATTGAAGCCGACTTGCCAGCTGAGTCCGAAGAAGAGTTCAATTTTGACGAGCTGGATCTTCCTGAGTTTAGTGAAGAAGACGCATTGGCGTCCATGGCTGGCGAACCTGCGTTAGAAACGCCCGAGTCCGTTGAGCCAGAACAGGTTGAAGCAGACTTGCCAGCTGAATCAGAAGATGAATTCAATTTTGATGAGCTGGATCTTCCTGAGTTTAGTGAAGAAGACGCATTGGCGTCTATGGTGGATGAGCCGGAGTTAGAAACGTCCGAGTCCATTGAACTAGAACAAGTTGAAGCCGACTTGCCAACTGAGTCCGAAGAAGAGTTCAATTTTGATGAGCTCGATTTGCCAGAGTTCAGCGAAGAAGATGCCTTGGCGTCGATGGAAGAAGAGCCAGAATTACCGAGCTCTGAGACTGCAGATATAGAACCAATCTCCGGTGAGGATGAAGAGTTAAGTTTTGACGACCAAGATCTTCCAGAGTTCAATGAGGAAGATGTTCTCGCGTCAATGAACGAGGGTGCTTCAGGGAGCCCTAAGGTTGAAGCAGAGACATCGAGACCAGCTATTCAAGCCGATAACGATCATGATGCTTTGTTTGAAGTATTTGCGCAGCAAAACGGCTTTGATACTGACCCAGAAGTGCAGCCAACAGCGACAGAGGGTGAGCCGCTCAGTAATTTGGATGATGAATCATCAATGGCTAACCTTCTTGCGGAAGACGCAAACTCAGAAGTATTTGAAGGTAAACTAGACAGTGACACCATCGCAAGTGCAGGTATGGATTTTGAAACCATGCTTGATGTTGGAGATGATTGGGATGGCTTTAAACCCGCTGCTGATAACGTAAGTTCTACTGAAGAAGTGCCTGAGGACCAGCGTGATGTTTGGAATTCGAGTGATGCACTAAGTCAGCCAGAGATCGCGCAAGAAAACTGGGCAGAGCAAAGCGACTTGGATGACTTCGACCCGAAGAAAAATCAATTTATGACGATTGATGAATTGATGGCTCAGGTCGACAGAGAAGGTGGTGAGTTCGAAGAAGAAGACCTTAAGCTCGATGTCGGATTGAACGAGTTTCCAGATGTTATCGGTGAGATCGGCGATATTGACGTAGATAGCAATGCTGAAGCGGCTGGGAAACTGGATTTGGCTAAAATCTATCTCGAGATGAACGATTCTCAAGGGGCGATTAAACTACTAGAAGAGGCGATTGTTTACGGTGAGGATGATATTCGCCGCGAAGCAAAAAGCCTGATTGACGCCATTAATGGCCGATAAACCGAAACAAAAGGGTAGCGTTTGCTACCCTTTTTGTGTCCCGTTAGTAGGATGCTACCTTTATGTCACCCTTGGTGAAACTGGCAACTTGAGGTGACTTGAGTATATACTTCCCGCCCCATTTTAGAGTTCGAAGGTTAAGATGAGAATCGCATTAGGTATCGAGTACAACGGTACAAACTACTTTGGTTGGCAGCGCCAAAGAGAAGTGAAAAGTGTCCAAGAAGAGCTAGAGAAAGCATTGTCCGTCGTCGCTAATCACCCAGTTGAAGTTCAGTGTGCTGGTCGGACAGACGCAGGCGTGCATGGCACGGGACAAGTTGTGCACTTTGATACCAACGTTACTCGAAAAATGGTAGCTTGGACCATGGGCACAAACGCGAACATGCCGAGCGATATAGCGGTTCGTTGGGCTCAAGAAGTTTCAGATGATTTCCATGCAAGATTCTCAGCGACAGCGCGCCGTTATCGTTACATTATTTTCAATCATGCTTTACGTCCAGGCATCTTAAACTCGGGGGTTAGTCACTATCATGGTGAGCTCGACGAGAAAAAAATGCATGAAGCAGGGCAGTTCCTACTCGGCGAAAATGATTTTACGTCGTTTCGCGCGGCGCATTGTCAGTCTCGCAGTCCATTTCGAAACTTGATGCATCTGAACGTTACGCGCCATGGAAACTATGTGGTTATTGATATTAAAGCCAATGCGTTCGTGCATCATATGGTTCGTAATATCACGGGTAGCTTGATAAAAGTTGGACGTGGCGAAGAGAGTCCTGAATGGATCAAGTGGTTATTAGACGCCAAAGATCGCAAAGTAGCGGGTGCGACAGCGAAAGCGGAAGGTCTGTACCTGGTAGATGTAGACTACCCAGAAGAGTTTGGGTTACCTGAAGTGCCGATCGGTCCACTGTTTTTACCAGATAATTTGAACTAATTTTACAAACTTATTTCAAAATATCGGTAGTGTTTATATTGAATGTGAACGGAAAACATACGCTATTTACGATATCAAAAATAGGTACAACCAGTTTTTTATCTACAGTAGCTGCAAGATATGGTTTAATCCGTCGGTATTATGTCGAATTTATATCTTTCGCAATGAAGCGGAAGAGTTGAGAGAAAAGGTCTTCCATGAGTTGGCTTGAAAAGATTTTAGAGAAAAGCAATCTAGTAAGTTCACGCAAAGCTTCTATCCCAGAAGGTGTGTGGACTAAATGTACCTCTTGTGAACAGGTTTTATACCATGCTGAACTAGAGCGTAACTTAGAAGTTTGTCCAAAGTGTAACCATCACATGCGTATGAAAGCGCGTCGTCGTTTGGAAACATTTTTAGATGAAGGTAATCGAGTTGAATTAGGTTCCGAACTTGAGCCACAGGATAAACTGAAATTTAAAGATTCTAAGCGATACAAAGAGCGTATCTCTGCTGCACAAAAAAATAGCGGTGAGAAAGATGCGCTAGTTGTGATGCAGGGTGAATTGCTTGGTCTGCCGCTTGTGGCGTGTGCGTTTGAATTCTCCTTTATGGGTGGTTCAATGGGTTCAGTCGTTGGTGCTCGCTTTGTGAAAGCAGTGGATGCAGCCATTGAAAATAACTGTGCGCTTGTTTGTTTCTCAGCAAGTGGTGGTGCTCGTATGCAAGAGGCTTTAATGTCTCTTATGCAAATGGCAAAAACCAGTGCTGCGCTTGAGCGTTTATCAGAAAAAGGTCTGCCGTTTATTTCTGTTCTAACTGACCCTACAATGGGTGGTGTATCAGCAAGTTTGGCTATGTTAGGTGATATCAACATCGGTGAACCTAAGGCCCTCATTGGCTTTGCTGGTCGTCGTGTAATCGAGCAAACTGTACGTGAAGATCTTCCTGAAGGTTTCCAGCGTAGTGAGTTCCTACTTGATCACGGTGCTATTGATATGATCGTTGACCGTCGTGAAATGCGTCAGCGTGTGGGTGGTCTTATCGCTAAGATGACTAACCACAAGTCTCCTTTGGTGGTTTTGGTTAACGAATCTCCAAATGAAGAGCCATATTCTGTACCAGAAGCGGACGAAAAAGGGTAAAGTATCAACTAACATAAAAACCAAAGAATTTAATGGTTAAAGTTAGATGACCCAAAACCCAATTCCTCAAGCCACATCTTCATTAGAGATGTGGCTTGATTATTTAGCAAATATTCATTCCTCAGCAATTGATCTAGGCTTAGACCGTGTCCAAGCGGTAGCAAACAAAGCCAATCTTACCAAACCAGCTCCAACCGTAATCACCGTTGCCGGAACCAATGGCAAAGGCTCAACGTGTGCGTTAATGGAAGCCATTTTACTTGATGCTGGCTATTCAGTCGGTGTTTATAGTTCTCCGCACCTGATTCGTTACAACGAGCGTGTACGCATTAATGGCGTTGACGTTGTAGATGCCAAGCACTGTGAAGCATTCGATTATGTAGAAAAGCAGCGTGGTGATGTTAGCCTTAGCCTCTTTGAATTCGGTACGCTTGCTGCGCTACGTATTTTCCAAGTAGAGAAAGTTGACGTTGTCTTACTTGAAGTAGGACTTGGCGGCCGTCTAGACGCCACTAACGTTGTTGACCATGATGTTTCTGTTATTACGAGCTTAGCGATCGATCATGTGGATTGGCTTGGTGATGACATCAATGTTATTGGTTTTGAAAAAGCGGGCATTTACCGTTCAGGGAAGCCAGCAATTTGTGGTCAACCGACGCCACCAGCGACCGTGGCGGCTCATGCTGACGATATTGGTTCTGAGTTCTTCCAAGTAGGTATTCAGTACGATTACCAACTAACTGATAATGGTTGGAAATGGAGCAGTGGGGCATTTGAGTTAGAGGATTTACCAATCCCATCGCTACCATTACAAAATGCAGCCACTGCACTGATGGCACTAGGGGCTTCGGAATTGCAAATCACTGACATAAATATTGTCAATGGCTTGAATAATGCTCGTTTGGCGGGGCGTATGCAGGTACTGCATCACGAACCTGAAATAGTCCTTGATGTCGCTCATAACCCGCACTCTGCTGAGTATTTGGTAGAGAGAGTGAAGCAACAATATCTGGGTAAGAATATCCATATTGTGGTTGCAATGCTGCATGACAAGGACATTAAAGCAACCATTGAAGCTCTAACTCCAGTTGCAACACAATGGTATCCAGCGTCGCTTACTGGACCGAGAGCGGCGACCGCTGATGAATTGTGCCAATACTTACCTGATGGGCAAGTTCATTTTGAAAACCCTGTTGACGCCTTCGAGAGTGCGAGAAGCCACGCAAAGACAGGAGACGTTATTCTGGTGGTTGGCTCATTCCATACCGTCGGAGAGGTATTGGAACATTGGCAATCAAATAATAAATAAGTAAAGGTATTTTGATGGCAAGTAAATTCCAAAGTCGTTTAGTCGGCACCATCATTCTAGTCGCAGTCGGAGTCATTGTTCTTCCCGATGTGCTAGATGGTAAGAAACTGCACTACAAAGAAGAATTTGCCAGTATTCCTATCAAACCAGAACTTGATAGTGATGTGGAAAACTTCGAAATATTAGAGCCAGTGGAAGACGACATTACGTTACCGGATTCTCCGGTTGAAGCTGTAGTGCAAGAACGTGAGGATGCTCAAGTAGCCGTTTCTGAGCCCGAGCCAGCGCCAACATCTAAACCTGAGGTCATCAAACAACCAGAGCAAGTTGAGGTCGTCACTCGTCCTGTTCAAGAGAAAAATCAATATGAAGATTCAGCTTGGATCATTCAGTTGATGGCACTTAAGAATCACGAAAATGCTGTCGCGCTTGTCGCGGATTTGCAAAAGCGTGGTTATCAAGCTCACACAAAGAAAGAAAACGAGTTTACGAGAGTGATTGTTGGCCCTGATGTGTCAAAAAGTAAACTTGAACGACAAGTTCAAGAATTACAAAAAATTACAGGTTCAAAAGGTCAATTGCTTAAATTTAAGCCATTAAATCCATAAGAAAACGTTTGCGTCAGCATTTTTTCTGTTAAAATGCGCGCCAACTTAAGATGAAGAAAAGATGAATTGGATAGATTTTATCATTTTAGGTGTGATCGGATTTTCAGCTCTGATCAGTTTAGTTCGCGGTTTTGCTAAAGAAGCTTTGTCTTTGGTGATTTGGTTCGGAGCGTTTTTTATCTCCAGTAATTACTATGCCAAATTGGCGGTGTACTTCACCAACATCGAAGATGATATGTTTCGTAACGGAGCGGCGATTGCGGCGTTATTTGTCGCAACCTTGGTAGTTGGTGCAGTGGTGAATTACGTCATTGGTCAACTGGTACAAAAAACAGGGCTATCAGGTACGGACCGAATTCTCGGGATTGTATTTGGTGGTCTACGCGGAGTCTTAATTGTTTCTGCGGTGCTGTTTTTTATGGATGCGTTTACTGCATTCCCAAGCTCGGATTGGTGGAAAGATTCACAGTTGATCCCTGAGTTCAGCCGTATCATCGCCCCATTCTTCGAGCATTTACAAGCAACATCAAGTTTTCTGTCTGGCACTATCTAGTAGTGCCAGCTACTGTCGCAAATCGAGGATTAGGACATGTGTGGTATTGTTGGAATCGTGGGCACAACGCCTGTAAACCAGTCTATTTATGACGCGTTAACGGTGTTACAGCATCGTGGCCAAGATGCCGCTGGTATTTGTACCATAGAAAGCAATCGTTTTCGTCTGCGTAAGGCGAACGGTTTAGTCAAGGATGTATTTGAAGCAAGACACATGCAGCGCCTGCAAGGCGAGGTCGGAATTGGTCATGTTCGTTACCCTACAGCAGGCAGTTCAAGTGCTTCAGAAGCTCAACCTTTCTACGTAAACTCTCCTTTCGGTATTACACTTGCCCACAACGGTAACTTGACCAACGCTAACGAAGTTCGTCAGAAGCTGTTTGAAAAAGATCGCCGTCATATCAATACCACTTCAGACTCTGAAGTATTACTAAATGTACTGGCGCACGAAATTGACTCAGTAAAAGGAAATGTCACGACCGAAGACGTATTCCGCGCAGTCACCAATGTTCATCGCACAATTCGCGGTGCTTATGCTGTGACCGCCATGATCATTGGTCATGGTATGATTGCATTTCGTGACCCACACGGTATTCGCCCGCTGTGTTTAGGTAAGCGTGAAGTTAACGGCAGAGCAGAGTACATGGTTGCGTCTGAATCGGTGGCATTGGATGCGGTCGGTTTTGATTTCGTCCGTGATGTTGCACCTGGTGAAGCGATTTACGCAACGTTTGACGGTGAGCTTTACACGAAGCAGTGTGCAGATAATCCTAAGCTTAACCCTTGTATTTTCGAGTTCGTGTACTTTGCTCGTCCGGATTCGTTCATCGATAAAATTTCGGTATACAGCGCTCGCGTTGAAATGGGTAAAAAGCTGGGCGAACGTATTCGTGAAGATTACGCAAACCTTGATATCGATGTTGTCATTCCTATCCCTGAAACGTCTTGCGACATTGCACTGCAAATCGCTCAAGCGATCGATATCCCTTATCGCCAGGGTTTCGTGAAAAACCGTTATGTTGGACGTACGTTTATCATGCCTGGCCAGCAACAACGTAAGAAATCAGTACGTCGCAAGTTGAATGCTATTCGTTCGGAATTCAAAGGTAAGAATGTGTTGCTGGTGGATGACTCTATTGTTCGAGGTACAACGTCAGAGCAGATTATTGAGATGGCTCGTGATTCTGGTGCCAAGAAAGTGTACATGGTCTCAGCGGCTCCTGAAGTTCGTTTCCCGAACGTATACGGCATTGATATGCCAAGTGCTACAGAGCTTATTGCCCATGGCCGTGACAACGATACAATTTGTAAGCAGATTGGTGCCGATGCGCTTATTTATCAACGTCTAGAAGATTTGGTAGAGGCTGTAGGTCTTGGAAACCAAGACATTACTCAGTTCGATACTTCCGTGTTTAACGGCGAATACGTAACGGGTGATATCGACCAACAATACCTAGATTTCTTAGATGGTCTTCGTAATGATGATGCGAAAACACAACTTGAAATCCAACAGGATTTAGCAAACCTAGAGCTTCATAACGAAGGCGCATAGGATGCGCTTTCTTAAGTCGTAAAAAAACCAGAGCTTCGGCTCTGGTTTTTTGTTTTCGCTATCTAGTTAGTGAATGTTATAAGCGATCACAAAGTCAATAAAGAGGCGAACTTTCTCTGGCAGGTGGTCTTTGTGGTTGTAAAGCATATAAATGTCGCGCGGGTTTGCACTCCAATCTGGCAGTACGCGTACCAAATCGCCGCTCTCGATGTACTCTTTGATCATTACATCTGGCATTAGTGTGATGCCTAAACCTTCGGAACAAGCGCTGCGCACCACATTGAGCGCGTTTGCTTGAAAACGACCACGATCAACATTCACCACAGACTCGCCTTTGCTATTAATCAAGGTCCACTTAATAAGTGGGTACCCTTTTAGCAATGAATGGTTAGATAGCTCTTCTGCATGGTGTGGCGCAGGATTCGAGGTTAGATAGTCAGGGCTTGCAACGAGAATATCCTTCACTTCGCCAATCTTACGCGCGATGAGGCTAGAGTCGCGTTGCGGTCCCACTCGAAAAATTACATCCCATTCAGTAGGGTCAAGCTTGTCCGCATTATTCTCTGTCGTTAGCTCAATGTTGATGTCCGGGTACTGCTTCATAAAGCTGTTGAACATCGGCATCATCATTCGTTTAGTTAAGTTGTAAGGCGCGGATATCTTAATCTTGCCGGATGCTCCTCGGCAGTCGTCAGTGATTTCCTCTGCTGCGGTTGTTAGCCTTTGTAGTAAAGGAGAGCACTCATGGTAAAAACGTTCCCCTGCTTCAGTGAGCGAGAGTTTGCGAGCATGACGGTTCAATAGTCGAAGATTGACAGAGTCTTCTAGCGCTTGAATGCGTCGGGTGATGGTCGCAACCGGGATCATGGTTTTTCGCGAAGTTGCGGTGTAGCTCCCATTTTCGACAACCAGTCGAAACAGGTTTAAGTCATCTAATTTCATATTTCCAGACACATTAAATTACCGATTACGGTTAATTTATAATTAACTTTGTGATCAAAGCTTGCTTTAAGTCAACATGTTGCATCATTTGAACACAGCAACCCTGTTTGAGTAAATACTGTTATACGCCGTAATATTTGTATTAATGCAGTTTCCGAGCTAAGTTTTATAACAAGGCGAAGCGGCCTCAGGTCTTGCTGTGACACGTTTTGCTGGAAGTAAACACAACAAAAATAATGACTTAATAATAAATCTGTTTTTTTGACTGAGCTTTGTGAGGGATAAAGGTATGTTTAAGACTCACAGTCAAACGGCAATGGTCTCGGCACAGGAAGTGATTAATCAAAAACTAATAATGTTGGTGGACGATGATCCAATATTTCGTAAAGTAACCAATGCCTATTTAGAAAGTCAGGGTTTTAAAGTAGTAGAAGCAGAAAACGGCCTAGAAGCGCTTCAACAACTCAGGGAATGCCAACCCGATCTTATCTTATGTGATTTATCGATGCCGGTCTTAGATGGTATCGAGTTCGTCGAAGAAGTTAGTCTCGAATATCCATATATGCCGCTTATCGTGGTATCAGGCACGGATGAAATGTCCGATGTCGCGAAAGCGTTGCGATTTGGTATTAAAGATTTTCTTCCTAAACCGATAGGTAATTATGAGCACCTATCTCAGGCGATAGAGAATACGCTAGAAGATACCGATAGCCACTTCTCAGAACAACGTGACTTTTCAAGTCAGTGGTTCAGGGTTGATGATGGTGGTGAAATCCCAGATGAACAAGAGCTGTATTGGCATCTGGAATATTTACAACAGAATCCGAGTGCGGCAAGAGATTTACTGCAAGCTCTATTGCCAGAGAAGGATGCTGCTCAGGGAGATTGGCGCTGCTCGTACCGTTTATTGCAATCGACGGATGTGATGCCCTTGGTTTTCGATTATCGTTGGTTAATGAATGGTCAATTTGCGTTTTATCTCGTTGATTCTGCTTCCCAAGCTAATGATGGAGTTGCGACGACATTGCTCGTTAGGGCATTGTTTGACGATTATCTCCGTAACTTGAAAAGTTTCAGTGCTGATCTCAAGGACATGGTAGGGATCATTGAAAAAGGAATTGAGTGTTCGGAGTGTGCGGGTGCAGTCAATGCTGTGTTTGGTGTCGCCGACCTCGCTTCATCCTCGGTCTCTATATTGCCTGCGGGTTTAGATAGCCATTGGTCTGACGGAAATACGAATCAACACATCGCAGCAGGTAACCGTTTAGGGGGAGGAAGTATGAAAAACTTCATCACCCGCGATTTACCGCTTAGTGTTGCAGGACAGTTGTCCATCGGGTGTTTAGGTTCTTCAAGTTTTAGTTTAAGTATTACCCGGAAATCCCGACTAGTATAATTATGACTTGCAAACCAATAAGCAGCGTCCTGACGCTGCTTATTATCTTTTTAGAACCACCAAAACAACATACGTTTAGTTCAATAACCTTACTTTTTACTGGTGTTTAGATTTGGCTGTTTAATGTATAGTCAGCGCTTAAAACAATAATGACCCATTTGTGCAACGATAATTTAACGCTGTGCCTTGGGAGAAGCAAAGTCAACTAGTGAGAAGACACATCATGGCAGACAAAGATTTTAAAGAGCCTTATAATATTTTTTACTTTTTAGGTTTTATTGCAGTTCTTTTGATCCCAACACTTCCTGCAACGCTAACCTGGCTTCGTGTAATGAATGGTTACGCAGGCTTTTAATCTAGCTATTTTGTACCGGAGTTCACCATTCGTATTAAGCGTTACTTTTTCAATACTGTTGGTGGACTCTGTATTGTGCTCGGCATAGCCGGCATAGCCCTTCCACTTTTACCCACCACACCTTTTATTTTGCTTGCTAGCGCATGTTTTATGCGTGGTAGCCCCGCATTTCATCAATGGTTACATAACCACAAAACGTTTGGACCCATTCTCGACAATTGGCATAAGCATCGGGCTGTTACTTCAAAAGTAAAAAAGCGTGGTGCGATTTTTATTGCGCTTAGTTTCATGGTTTCAATCGTTGTTGTCCCCCTCGTTTGGGTAAAAATTGGTCTTTTAGTGATGCTAATCGTTTTACTCAGCTGGTTTATGCGTCTGCCTGTGATTGAGTTGGTTGCTGACCGAGAAGAAAATCACTAAGATTGTAGAGAATAGTGTGCCCGCTCTTCGAGTGGGCGTTTGTATTTTCAGCGCCTGTGACTTTTACGAAAATAAGCACATAGTGGTGAAAACCTATTGTTCGTTGCCCTCGTGATACTGCGATTAGAGAGGGCGATGAGCCAATCTAAGTAAATCGGTATTATGACTACAGAAACAATTTCACTGATCAAATCTAGCATCAAAAGCATCCAAGACTACCCAAAGCCAGGCATTCTATTTCGTGATGTGACGAGCCTTCTTGAAGACGCGAAAGCATACCAAGCAACGATCAACTTACTTGTTGAACGTTACAAAGATATGGGCTTTACCAAGGTTGTGGGTACGGAAGCTCGTGGCTTTCTATTTGGCGCGCCTTTAGCGCTTGAGCTAGGTGTTGGTTTTGTACCAGTGCGTAAACCAGGCAAGCTACCACGCCCTACTGTTGCTCAATCTTATGAGCTTGAATACGGCGTTGATACACTAGAAATCCATACAGATGCCATCGTTGAAGGCGACAAAGTACTGGTTGTCGACGATT
Source organism: Vibrio sp. Vb2131 (assembly GCF_033338535.1). Lineage (NCBI taxonomy): Bacteria > Pseudomonadati > Pseudomonadota > Gammaproteobacteria > Vibrionales > Vibrionaceae > Vibrio > Vibrio sp. Vb2131. Next base: position 82,829 of record NZ_JAWOSW010000013.1, on the reverse strand, counting down.
TATTGGCAACGGGCGGTACTATTGAAGCGACGACTAAGCTGATTCGCCAACTGGGTGGTGAAGTTGAGCACGCTGCGTTCGTTATCAACCTACCAGAAATCGGTGGCGATAAACGTTTAGAAGCATTAGGTCTAAACGTGTACAGCATCTGCGATTTTGAAGGACATTAATACATTCAATGAGTTATTTAGCTTTAGCGCGAAAATGGCGTCCTAATCAGTTTGACCAAGTTGTCGGACAAAAACATGTCCTGACGGCGTTGGAAAACGCACTGGCGCAAAACCGTTTACACCATGCTTATCTGTTCAGCGGGACTCGTGGTGTGGGTAAAACGAGTATCGGTAGGCTGTTTGCCAAAGGCTTGAACTGCGAAACCGGCATTACCGCGACACCTTGTGGTAAGTGTGATACTTGTCGTGAAATTGATGAAGGTCGCTTTGTCGATCTTCTTGAAATCGACGCAGCATCACGTACTAAAGTTGAAGACACTCGTGAACTGTTAGACAACGTTCAATACAAACCTGCTCGTGGACGTTTTAAAGTGTACCTCATCGATGAGGTGCACATGCTATCGCGTCACTCTTTCAATGCGTTGTTGAAAACCCTGGAAGAGCCGCCAGAGTATGTGAAGTTCTTACTCGCAACAACTGATCCACAAAAGCTGCCTGTCACTATATTGTCGCGTTGTCTTCAGTTTCATCTGAAACCAATCAGCGTTGATGATATTCACCAGCAACTTGATTACATCCTAGGTCAAGAGCAAGTTTCAGCAGAGCCAAAAGCGTTGGGTATGATCTCACATGCTGCAGATGGCAGTATGCGTGATGCTCTCAGCTTGACTGATCAAGCAATTGCATTAGGTAACGGTGCGGTGCAAGCCGATATTGTCAGCCACATGTTGGGGACGATTGATACCGACCAAGCGATTCACTTACTAGAGTCAATCAGCAGCAAGAAACCTCAACAAGCTATGGATAAAATCCAACAATTAGCGGCAAATGGTGTTGAGTGGGATGGTTTGTTGCAGCAAGTCGCAACACAGTTACACCGAATTGCGATGTATCAAGCGTTGCCCGCGTCGTTAGACCGAGCACAACCAGATGCAGAGAAAATTGAGCTGTTGAGTAAAGCTCTAAGCCCGCAAGACGTTCAGCTTTACTATCAAATTGCATTGAAAGGTCGTGAAGATTTGACCCTCTCGCCAAATGGGCGAGTCGGTTTGGAAATGATTGTGCTGCGTATGATGGCGTTCCGCCCATCAAATAACAGTGGGGCAAATGTTGTTTCTAGTAACTGCGAGCCAGCGTCATCTCCGGCTCAAAGTACCAGTCAACCAAAGGCTGCGCCAGCTCAGACAGCCGCTGCTCCTCGAGCTCAGCAGCCGAGTCCAGCACAAAGCACACCACAAGTGGCGCCTCAACCTTCATCCAGTTCGCAACCTGAGTATCAAGCGAGTGGATATGAGACGGTTCCACCACAGTATGATATGGCGCCGCCGATGAGTGAAAACCCAGCGCCGCAGCATGAAACGCCACCTCAACAAATGCAAGAGAGCGTTTCAACACCAGCGCGCGGTGGTCTAAGCGGTTTACGTCACCAATTACGTTCTCAGCGTCAAGGCCTACAACAGAACACTCCTCAAAATGGTGGCTCAAAAAAGCCTAAAGCGGCATCTGCACAACCAGAATCGGTTATCGACCGAGTAGCGCAATTGCATGGCAGTTCCGCGCAGGTGTCGCCAAACTCAGCTCCGAAGTCGACGGAGCCACAAGTTGAGGAAGCGTATCGCTGGCGTCCAAGCAAGCCTGTTGAGACAAAAGTAAATACAAAACTGACACCTACGCAGCTCAAGCAGGCACTTGAGCATGAGAAAACGCCTGAAATGGCACAAAAGCTCATCGATGAGTCATTAGAACATAATGAATGGGCGAAGCTAATCAGCTTAATGGAGATCCCTAAGCTGGTAGAGCAACTTGCGCTAAACTCTCATTATAGTAAGGAAGGAACAACCGTTTCGTTACTATTGAGAAGCAGCCAAGCTCATTTGAATACTGATAGAGCTCAAGCCGAATTGCTTAAAGCACTTAATACCGTGTTGGGTGAAGAGTGCCACATGAGCATCGAAATAGGGGAGAGTGGAGAAACACCACTTGAACTGAGAGATAGGCTCTACCAAGAGAAATTACAGCAAGCGCTGAACAGTTTAGAAAACGATCCAAATGTTCAATTTATTGAACGTCGTTTTGCTGCAGAGCTTGATAAAGATAGTGTGCGCCCTATCTAATAATCGAATGGAATGGGGTTGAAAACCCAAAGGTATAACCCCATTAATTGATGCAACACCTCATTAAACCAGAGAGATAAACATGTTTGGTAAAGGCGGTATGGGCAACCTAATGAAGCAAGCCCAGCAAATGCAAGATCGCATGCAAAAGCTTCAAGAAGAAATCGCGAATATGGAAGTAACTGGCGAGTCTGGTGCTGGCCTAGTTAAAGTTACTATCACTGGTAGTCACAGCGTACGTCGTGTTGACATCGATGAAAGTTTGATGGAAGACGACAAAGAAATGCTTGAAGATCTGATCGCTGCGGCGTTCAACGATGCAGCCCGTCGTGTTGAAGAAACTCAAAAAGAGAAAATGGCTTCTGTAACTGGCGGTATGCAACTACCACCAGGCATGAAAATGCCATTCTAATCTGCTGATATTTAATTAAGCGGACTTTTAATGCGTACCAGTCATATGCTGGAGCAATTGATGGAGGCCTTACGTTGTCTACCTGGGGTTGGCCCCAAGTCAGCGCAGCGTATGGCCTTTCATTTGTTACAGCGCGATAGAAAAGGCGGTTTGCAGCTTGCAGATGCGCTGAGTCAGGCAATGACAGAAATAGGTCATTGTACTGAGTGTCGAACCTTCACCGAAGAAGAAGTCTGTCACATTTGTACCAACCCAAAACGCCAAGAAAATGGTCAAATTTGTGTGGTAGAAAGCCCGGCAGACATCGCAGCCGTTGAAGCAACAGGCCAATATTCTGGTCGGTATTTTGTTCTTATGGGGCATTTGTCGCCATTAGATGGTATTGGTCCAAGTGATATTGGATTAGATGTCCTTGATTACCGCTTACGTCGCGGTGATATTACCGAAGTGATTTTGGCGACAAACCCAACAGTTGAAGGTGAAGCCACTGCCCACTACATCGCAGAGCTATGTAAAGAGCACCAAGTTGATGCCAGCCGCATCGCGCATGGTGTGCCTGTCGGTGGGGAGCTAGAGCTTGTTGATGGCACGACGTTGTCACATTCGCTATTAGGTCGACACAGAATTTAATAAAAAGCCGCTGAATTCAGCGGCTTTTTTGATTTTGGGAGTTAGGAACGATTAATCGTTCGATTCTTTACCAAGAAGATTTTTGTAGATAACCGCACCAAGCACGCCACCCACAATAGGAGCAATCCAGAACAGCCATAGCTGAGAAACCGCCCAGTCACCCACATATACTGCGACTGCCGTGCTACGAGCAGGGTTTACTGACGTATTGGTGACAGGAATGCTGATCAGGTGAATGAGAGTCAAACACAGGCCAATTGCGATAGGTGCAAAGCCTTGTGGCGCACGTTTGTCTGTTGCACCCATAATGACAATCAGGAACATCATCGTCATGACAACTTCAGTCACAAGTGCAGCGATCATCGAGTATTGGCCTGGAGAGTGTTCACCATAACCATTGGCGGCAAAGCCAGAACCCACAACATCGAATCCTGCTTGTCCAGATGCAATAACGTAAAGCACACCACCTGCGATAAGCCCGCCGATAACCTGTGAGATGATGTAGGGAGCAACGTCTTTTGTCTCAAAACGACCGCCAGCCCAAAGGCCAACTGTCACTGCAGGGTTCAAGTGACAACCTGAAATATGACCGATAGCAAATGCCATCGTCAGAACGGTTAAACCGAATGCCAAAGAAACGCCCAACAGACCAATACCCACTTCAGGGAAACCCGCAGCCAACACCGCGCTACCACAGCCGCCTAACACTAGCCAGAACGTGCCAAAAGCCTCAGCCAAATACTTATTCATGTTCTTTCCTGATCTTTAATTAAATGACCCGCTGAACATAGTCGAGAATTGTCAATAAATTGTGAGGGAGATCGCGCAAAAACCGCAAATGGAACGCTATGTGGCAAGAGTTCTCAAAGGTGAGATAAAAAGCAGAGGGGGGGAAGTGCTAAATCTTGAGTTTGCTTTGATTACTGCCTCGGAGAGAAACAACCGAGGTACTAACTTTAAACGTGTGGTCTAGAGTCGCATTACGTCAATTGTTCTAATTCAGTGATGTTGTCGAGTGCTTCTTGATTGGTGTTACCGCATACAATCGGACACGGTTTAAAATCGTGACAGACTTTGGGGCGTTCAGGCTTACCAAATAGCTTGCACAAATTGTCGTCGTTGAGTTGCACACAACGAACACCTGCAGGTTTGCCCTTTGGCATTCCAGGTATTGGTGAAGAGATACTTGGCGCAATACAGCACGCTCCACATCCTAATCGACAATCCATAATGTAAACCTCTTAAAAATTAAGGGGGCAATTATGGTCATTTTGACGTGGATTGGAAGAGTGAAGAAAGAAAAAAATAAAAGGGCGCGCTTAACATTACGCTCCCTTTTTGGTTTTTTGCTTTTAAATCATCGTGATTATTTTAAGAAACGGTTATAAACAAACAACAGAATAAATGCGCCTAGTGTTGCGGTAATGATACTACCAATGTTGACGCCAGTTGCTCCGCCGAAACCGAGAATGCCGCCAAGGAAGCCACCTACAAATGCCCCAGCAATACCAAGTAACATTGTTGCAATCCAACCGCCCCCATCTTTTCCTGGCATGAGCCATTTAGCAAGTGCGCCGGCGATTAAGCCCAAAATAATCCAAGAAATAATACCCATGAAAACTCCTTAATGCCTTCTTGATCAATTGAGTAATGGAAACTTGTTTAAGGATAGAACAGTAAAACGAAAGTAGTTGAATATCTCCACCGTTATGTGGGAAGGATGCAAGATCTTCTCAAAACTTGAACTTTTGCGTTGAGAAGAGTATAAATCGCCCCCTAAATTCCCTTGGTGAGACTTGAAGTATGAGCACTCCATTTTGGCAAAGTAAATCGTTAGAGCAGATGACAGAAGAGGAATGGGAATCTCTCTGTGATGGTTGTGGCAAATGTTGTTTGCATAAGCTTATGGATGAAGATACCGATGAAATCTACTATACCAATGTGGCTTGTAGCTGGCTGAACAGTAAAACGTGTTCGTGTAAGGATTACCCAAACCGTTTCACTTCGGGTGAAGAGTGCACCAAGCTGACCCGAGAAGACATTGACGATTTTACTTGGCTGCCACACACGTGCGCTTACCGTCTGTTGGCTGAAAAGCAGCCTTTACCAGAATGGCATCCGTTGATTACCGGCTCTAAGTCCGCAATGCATGCGGCAGGGGAAAGTGTCCGTAACAAAGTTGTTTACGAGATTGATGTGGTGGATTGGGAAGACCATATTTTAAATCATCCCAACCGTCCTTAGTCGAATAAAAACAAGCCTTTCATTGATTAAATGAAAGGCTTGTTTGCTATTGGGGCTCCCAACTTTGACGTCTCGCTAACGAAATGCTGCTCAGTTTATTATTTAGTGTTGTAAACTTAGGAGTATGATTTCAACGCTTTACACTTCTATTTCTGATTGTTTTGATCAGGATTGTTCCCTATGAGGTAAACATGACGTTTCATTTCCCCCAGAAACTGCGCCTGACATCTTGGGTGACATTATTCGCACTTGCCGTCATTATGTTCTCCCCAATGGCTGTTCATGCGACTGCTACTGACGATATCCAAGAGCCTTCTGCTGCCGAAATCTCGATTGACAACTTGAACCGAGAGATTGTGGATTTATCCCAAAGCCTCTCGCAAGCGAGTGGCGACGAGCGTGATGCCCTTCAACTGCAACTATTCCAAAAGAATGAAGAATTAAGAAGCCAGTTAGCGTCAGCGATTGAACGTGAAACTATCTCTCGCGACAAGCTGATCTTGCTAGTTAAAAAACAAGAACAATACTCTGAGGACGCGACGAACTATCTATCGGAAAAAATAAAGAAAGTCGTCGAGGATTTAAATAAGGCTAAGGATGAAGAGAAGCTTGCTCTTGTTAATGATTATCGAGAGCTACAGCGTTATCTTGATGTTAGCTTCGATTCGAGCTGGCAAAATCTCGCTTGGTTGAAGGAGCTAGGGGCCCAAAACGAGCGCGCAGAAGCGGAACTAAAAGATAAAATTGATAAACGTATGCGCTTACTGTCTGCTTCAATTGAGTACTTGAGTCAGCAAAGTGAGATCATTGGCTCCCAACTTTCGTCTAGCCCAGAGTCGGAAAAAGCGTCGTTGCAACTTAGTCAGCTCATTACTAAACAAAGGCTAAATATTGCGACAGAAAGCTTACGCAACCTGATTTCAATTGGTGATAAAGTCGGTTTAGAAACGTCTGAATACAAACGCCAAATTTTTGAAGTGACGGGTAATATCACCCATGATTTACTGAATACCAAAGTTGTGTGGTCAATACTGAGTCACTGGTCCAACTCGGCACTGGATTGGTTTGCCGAGAATGCACCGCAGCATATCTTCCAGTTGTTTGTTTTTGCGCTGATTTTATTGATCGCTCGCGGACTGGCTAAGTTAACTCGCAAAGTCGTCCGTAAAGCAGTTGCATCGAAAAACTTAAAACTTTCCCACTTGATGCAGGACTTCTTTATCTCGATGTCCGGCAAATTCGTGTGGGTGATCGGTATCATGGTGGGCTTATCTCAGCTTGGTTTGAACCTAGCGCCAATCCTAACCGGTTTCGGTATTGCTGGTGTGATTATTGGTTTCGCGTTGCAAGACACGTTATCCAACTTCGCGGCGGGTATGATGCTGCTTATTTATCGCCCATTTGATGTTGGTGATTTTGTGTATGCTGGCGGTGTGGATGGCAAGGTAAGCCATATGAGTTTGGTGAACACCACAATCCGTACGTTTGATAACCAAATTATTATTGTTCCTAACAGCAAAATCTGGGGAGATGTTATTAAGAACGTCACGCATGAACGCATTCGCCGCGTGGATATGGTGTTTGGCATTGGCTATGCGGATGACCTCTTAAAAGCGGAGTCAGTATTGTCTGATATCATTACCTCTCACCCGTCGGTACTTCGCACTCCAGAGCCAATGATCAAAGTTCATACATTAAATACGTCTTCTGTAGATTTTATTGTGCGCCCTTGGGTAAAAACGGATGATTACTGGGATGTATACTGGGATGTGACTAAAGAAGTGAAACTACGCTTCGACCGAGAAGGTATTTCGATTCCTTTCCCACAACAAGATGTGCATTTGCATATGGTGGAGAAGCAAGACGCTTAATCACAGATCCCAACTAGTGAAAGGCACTCTAGATAGAGTGCCTTTTTTGATCTTCGGTTAGCGCTATAGTTACAGTTCGTTAAAGAACACCAGTTTCGGCTCGCATTCTAACAAGTTGTCGATCTGGCTAATCAAAAGAGCAAAGTGTTCTGTTTTACCATGAAGCTCAAATGCTTGTTGGTCTTTAAATTGCTCCTGAAAAACGAAGTGGCATGTATTGTCTTTATCTTGGAACAATTGATAACGAACACAACCTTCTTCATTGCGAGTAGGTTCAAGCGCTCGGGTAAGTACCTCTTTCAACTCTTGTTCTTTTCCCGGTTGTGCATGAAAGGTAGCCGTCAAGTGAATCATAATGTTTACTCTTTTTGTTATAGGTAACGCCCTTGGCGTTGCAGGAACTCAATTTTGTAACCATCAGGGTCGGTTACAAAAAAGAACGTTGCTAAATGCTTTTGTTGATGGTCAAAGGCTTTGATGTCACCAGTTTCAATGCCGAGAGATTTAATGCGTTTGTGGGCTTGTTCAATGTCCTCCACGCTGACGGCAAGGTGGCCGTAACCTGAGCCGTGAGTGTAGGGCTCACTTTGGTCGTGATTGTGCGTCAGTTCCAATTCAAAGCCAGTTTCTTGGTTGGCTAGATAGGTTAGAGAAAAGCCATCAAAGATGTATTGATCAGCGACTTCTAGTTCAAGTACGCCACAGTAAAATTGTAGAGAGCGGTCCAGATCACTTACTCGGATCATGGTGTGAATCATTTTTGTCATAGGTACTCCTTGATAGTCCGCACAGGTTAGCGATTTCAAAAGGAGTCTGGGTAGTACTCTAGTACGACAAATTAGAAGATGCTCAAGGGTTTATAATACGGATGCATAGCCTAGGATGGTTATTGCTCGGTTGGTTGCTATTAACTGTTAAGTTGCGCAAGTGCTTGACGAGTGGTCTCTTGAGGTTGGCGGGCGTAAGTGAGGCAAGCGCATCGAAGTAAGGAGGCAAAGTTGTTCACTTCACCATTGTATTCGAGTGCTTCTTGATAAACAGTGCTTATGAATTTAGGAACCGTCATGTTTTGAGCACTAGCGATTTCCTCAAGAATTGTCCAAAAGCTCGCTTCAAGTTTTACACTGGTCGCGTGACCATCAATACGGATAGAGCGGGTGATGAACTGATAGTTGTCTTGGGGTTGCTTAGCAAAGATTTCGCACATTTTCTTTATTCATATAATTAAAGACCCATAATTATTGTGGTGTACGATTTAAAACGTCAACTGTTTTCATGCATAAAAAAACGCTCCCTTGCGAGAGCGTTGAAACATCACGAGTTGTGAAGTAAGTGCAAGTTGATTATTTAATTTGTTGCTTCAAGTACTCGCCTAGTTGCGAGTGGTGCATGATTTTTGATACCGGAAGGATAGTTTCTGCAGGTCCCCAAGCAAATACGTTGACAGGAGTATGCGTATGAGTACCCGTCCCCCATACTGTGTTTTGCTTTGTTGCATGCTCACGCGCTAGCAAGTTGCCACGGTCGTTGTAAGGAAAGAAAGCATCAAAGTCATTGATTGTCGGTACGTTCTCTTCGCTTAAGTATTTGTGTCCAGCGAGTCGGTATGGATTTGGTTTACTTGCTAATACGCGTTCTGCTTGCTCAGGCGTAATCGAAAAATCGCTATTTGCGTTCACGACTTCCGCAAACTTCTCTGGAGTTTGCTCTTTCTTATCAAGCGCTTGGAACTCACTGATCATGCCGTAGTAACTTTTCTTTTGGTTGTATAAACCATCGAGGATCTCGAACTGACCAAAGTTGAAGTTTGGCGCGTAATCCTGATTTTTGAATGCTTCGCCGTCGCGTTTTTGTGGTTTAGGCAAGTTTGCTGATGAGTAGCTAAAGCCAAAAGAGCCGGTTTCGTGGTCAGCAGTAACAATGATCAGGGTGTCATCACGGCCTTTTGCCCACTCATAAACTGAGTTTACCGCTTCATCGAATTTAAGCATTTCATGCAGCATCGTACCTGCATCGTTACTGTGGCCAGCCCAGTCAATTTGGCCGCCTTCAACCATCAAGAAAAAACCGTCTTTGTCTTTTGAAAGAATGTCGATTGCTTTGGTGGTCATTTCTTTCAGCGATGGCTGCGTGCGTTTTGGATCGTTTTTGCTTTGACTGTAGGCAATACCATCGTTCATGCCCGAGTAAGCAAAAAGTCCAAGTAATTTGTCACCTTTAGCTTGTGTGAGCATATCGCGGCTGAAAGCCAGGTTGTAACCTTGGTCTTGCGCCTCAGTAAGCAAGTTGCGCTCATCTTTACGTTTCGACTTTAGGTAGACATTACCTTCAGTGAGCTTTTCAAGTTGCTCGTATGTCTCTCCCTTGTCGTTTGTCGACTTTGGAATCCAATGACGAAGTCCCCCAGACATCATCACGTCTACGCCTGTTTCGAGCATATCCGCCGCAATACTGTTTTCTAGGGAGCGATGTGGTTGATGAGCGGCAAATGCTGCTGGCGTTGCGTGGGTCATACGCGTATCAGAGACGAGCCCTGTTGCTTTACCTTTACTTTTGGCTTTTTCCAAAATAGTTTCGACATGGTTGCCTTGGCTATCAATGCCAATGACTTCAGAAGCGGTAGGGATTCCTGTCGCTAGCATCGTAGCTGAGCACGCAGAGTCGACGACAATTGCGTCTTCTGGATTGGTCAGTGATGATCCAATCACACCTTCTTGAGCGAGTTTGTATAACGCTGTGCTTTCGCCTTTGTAAACCGAGTTAGGTGCGTGTTTTGCGTAGGTCTCGAGTAAACCAACTTGTTGAGGACCCATGCCGTCGCCGATCATCAAAATGACGTTTTTGATTTCAGCTGAGAGTGCGTTGAAAGAGAGGGTAGATGCAGCCACTGCCGTAACGATTGGAGATACTAAGCGCTTCATTATATTTTCCTTGTTTATTGAAAGCGCAGGCATTAAAGCAATGATTTATGAAGGTTTTGTGTCGGTAATAAAAGTTTAACCAAATTGTCGTTTTTGTTTGGTTTTGCAGAAAAAATGAGTCGCTCTGTAACGTTCGTTAGTTTGGAAAGAAGAAAGCCCATAAACGTGGGCTTGGATTACGCTTAGGAGTTGAAAGCATGGACTAAAGTTATCCATTCAGTGCCTTCACAAGAAACCTAGTTTAGGGAGCAATAAACGAGCATGTATTATCGGGCCACAAGAGCGGTCGAATTCACTTACGTTTGCATCATATCGTTCTTTGGCCTATTAAATTATGGGCTGCAGTAAGTGTTTGGTTCAAATAGGATTTGTTGTCGTGACGATTATCAGACTGGTTATCAGACTAATGCCAGTATGATGCCACCAACGGTAAGTGCCGCAGAAAGGTATTGACCCGCAGAATATGAGCCATCCTCTTCTTTCTCGATTTTATCGGGGTGATCCATGCCAAGCGCACCATGCGTGAAAGATTCGACCTTTTCACCAACAGATTTATCTTCTGCTTCTATTTTCTTGCTGTCGTGCTCGATTTGTTGCAGAGCGGCAAGTAGCGCTTTGCCTTCGGTCGAAAGCGTCACCTTATTGTGTTCGACTTTCAGCGGCGAAGCACTAGTTTCTTCTTGTGCAATACTTGCTTGTTTAGAGGCGACAGATTGTTTGGCATAGCTATTAACAGAAGTGCTTCCTACTGGATTCATCGAATACTCCTTGGAACATCGACACTCGGTCACTGAGTGCGGGTAAAAAGCAGTTATATTTTTATCGGCGGCAAAGTTTATTTCTGAAGCTATTTGGATAAAAACAGGTCTGCTTTTGCCGCTTCTAGTTTCTATTGGTGATCATTAGCAAAAAATAGACCAGCAGGAAGCAGACCCTTGTCACTCGATGAACTCGGAGCGGTGTGATGATGCAACGCAACGGCAAGGTAGTAACTTAAATTGAAGAGCAGCTACTTACATTGAAGATCGTTATTGCGTTTAGTTAGATGTTGATATGCCGCCATGCGGTGAGCATCTTGTACATACCGTACTGGTGGTGCGAGAACCTCTAACTGATAGTCAGTATTATCAGAAAGCACGTTATCTGTTGGGCTAATTACAACCACTTTTAAGCTCGGGTTGCGGCTGAAGATTGATGCTGCCGTACCCAACCCTTGCTCGGTGTGAAACTTGCCCGCAACATGGACAATCTGAGCGCCTGGGTTGTCGTCTAGATAGCTAACGATAGATTCCGCCATAGTTTCATCCCAAGTAACTTGAGCTGCAAACTGTTTTTCCGTCTGCTCTGGCTTACCGTGATGCATGGATGCCATGAACTTTTCTTTGTACGGACTACTACCAGTGTTGATGGCTTGTGCAATGAACATCCGCTGATCATCATCGAGCTTGTTAATGTAATCTAGCCCTTGTCGACCAATGCATCGAACAATGCTCTTTGGTGCATTTGCTGCAATGACCGGGAGATTTTTCTGCTTAGCAAACTCCACGAGAGGGCGATAGTCGCTTTCATAATTGGGCCAAGCGTTGGCTTGTTTCATTAAGTACTGTTCGCCGATCTCCCCACGTAGGTAAGCGTCAACAACAGGTTGTTTGTCGCGGGTAAATTGTTCCATAGATAACGCGAGTGAGCGGTCGTAGGACGTAAGTTGTTTGAGCATATCGGTTTGAAAGCGATGAACGCCGGCGTGTGTGTGCCATTCACCAATAAGAATGACATCTGCTTGTTGCAGCTCAATTGGCAGTTTGCTTAGAGCGATGTGCTCGCCAGAAGGGGTGTATAGTTGGTAGTCGTAAAAACTAGTGACTTCCGCTGAGGTTGCGTGAGAGTTGGTGTGCGTATATGAAGAGCAACCAGTAAGTAAGCCTGCAAAGAGCAAGCTCAAAGTAGAAAAGCGCATTGAAAAGCCTCCAAAAATGTCCGGATGATATTAATGGAGGCTGAGCAACGAATCAATATAAATGATAACTATTTGCGTTTGTTGTTTTTTTGACTTATTAATTGAGTGTTTTTTTGCGATATACACGCAACATAAAATCAGCCTCACATTGGAAAAGTGTAGCGGATTTCAACTCTTCACGAAGAGCATCGGTTGCTTTCCATGCGAATGGCGTCATTTGCAATAAATCGATTGCGGCTCCGTTTTTCAAGTCCATAACATAGTTAAGATGCTGCTGGTGCTCTAATTCAAACCCTTCAATATGTTCTGGTTCTTCATTGTGAAGACGAACTTCTTGATAAATGCGCTCACGCAGTTGGTATAAGTGGCGGCTAGCAGGAGTAACCGTGACAACAACGCCGTCGTTTTTTACAACGCGCTGCAGCTCCTCAGCTTTACACGGGGCATAAATGCGCAAAATGGCATCTAAGGATTCATTTGCGAAGGGAAGTCGGTGACTAGAAGCCACACTAAAGTTGCAGTGCGTGTAACGCTTCGCCGCGTAACGAATGGCAACTTTGGAAATGTCTAAGCCATAAATCGTGGCATGGTTCGCTTGTGTTTCTATCGTCTTTTGTACTTGATCTGTGTAGTAACCTTCACCACAACCAATATCTAATAATTGATGGGTGCTCCCCTCAGTGTATGTTGCACACAGCTGCGCCACTTCTTGGCGCATTGGGTTGTAGTAATCTCCTTCGAGGAATCGACGACGAGCTTGCATCATCTCTTTGTTGTCACCAGGATCTTTAGAACGTTTGTGGTGCGCTGGCATCAAGTTAACGTAGCCTTCTTTTGCTAAGTCAAACTGATGATTGTTTTCGCACTTAAACGTTTTTTCATTTAACGCTAGAGCTTGGTGGCATAGAGGGCATTGATAGTTCATGACGATCTCGAACAGAAAGTAGGGCGGCAAATTCTATCAAAAAGCGTGGTATCAAGTGAAACAAAAAGAGCCGACTGGGTCGGCTCTTATTAAGTATTAGTGGAAGAAGTCGACTTGCTCTTTCAAGTTTCGTGCTTGTTGTTGAAGTTCAATGGCACTTTGCGAGGTTTTTGCGCTCGTGTTGCGGCTTTCTCGGTTAAGTTCACTGATAGAATGGGCATTTGCTGCAATTTCTTGTGAAACTTGAGCTTGTTCTTCTGAAGTCGCTGCAATGGCGTCGGCTTGAGAGGCTATCGACTGCACTTGTACTGCGATGGCTTCTAATGCTGTGCCCGCGTCTTGTGCTTTGTCCAAGACCTGGTTTGCACTGCGTTGGCTGTCTGTCATCATATTAACTGCATTATGAGTCGACCCTTTTAGTTTCTCGATAATTTCCACGACATCTTGAACTGAGCTTTGGGTTCGGTGCGCAAGTGTGCGCACTTCATCTGCTACAACTGCGAAGCCACGGCCTTGCTCACCTGCTCGTGCTGCTTCAATGGCGGCATTCAAGGCAAGTAAATTGGTTTGCTCAGCAATTTCATCAATCATTTTAGTGACGGTTTGAATACTCTCGCTATCGCGATTTACTTGCTCGATAGCCGTTGCTGATTGATCCAATTGATCGTTAAGTTGAGCAACGTCGATACATACGCCTTCAACAATCGCGAGACCAGATTGACTATCAGTATTTGCTGAGCGTACGTTTTCCGCAATGCTTTCGACTTGTTGTGCGACAGATTGAGCGGAAGAGGCCATTTCTTCAATCGCTGTCACAACTTGCTCGACTTCTTGTTGTTGTCGGTCGGCTTGGGTCAAATTGCTATGTGCATCGTTGGCAACGCTGGTGGAGTTGCTCTCCACTAAGTCGCTTGTTGAACGGATCTTACCGACAAGTTCATTGAGCTGACTTGCCATACTGGCGACACCCGAGCTCAGGTTCGTAATTTCATTCTTTGATGCTTTACGAGACGCTGGGATGTTCAAGCTGACTTCGCCGCCCGCTAAGCGAGTCATGTATGAGTTTAGAGTCGTGAGAGGTTGTAAGCTGTGATTCAAGAAAAGTGTCAGTACAACAAAAGTAATGATTGCCGCTACCGAAGAAATGATGGCAATGAGTGTGAGAAGCGTGTCGCTACCTTTTGTAACTTCTTTGATAAACGTACCACCTAGCAGTTTCCAGTTCCAACCTGGAACCTCTGTGTAGACAAGATACTTTTCGCCTACGTTACCTTGGTACTCGAAAGGGTAGCGAATTAATCCACTAGATTGTTCGAAAATCTGACCAAAAGGCTTGTGACCATTGTAGTCGGCGACTTCTAGTATTGACGAATCTGAGCCGCTTTTTGCTGGATGAAGTAGGTATTTACCAAGATTGTTTTCGTCGTTATCAACGATAATGGTGTAACCAGTGTCGCCCCATTTTATCTCTTCGAGTGCATCGAATAAGGTTTGTGTCGCTTGGTCTACTGGTAAGCCAATAAACGATAGGCCTACTACCTTTCCTGTCGCATCTTTGATTGGGGCATAGTAGGTAATGTAGCGCTCGCCATACAATTTAATTTGAGCGTAATACGGTTGTCCTGCTTTAAGTTGCTGATAACCAGGATGGTTGATGCCTAGCGTGGTTCCGACCGCTCGTTGACCTTGTGGATCTTTTAGGGAGGTGGACACCCGAATAAAGTCGTCACCCAACGGTGCGAATAGCGTTGCTATAGCGCCGGTATCACGTGTGAAACTGTCGACCAACTTGGTGTTATTAATTAAGCTTTCACTGTATTGAGTGATGTTTGGTACTTCATGTCCCATGAAGTCAACCGTGTAATTTTCGACATAGACACCGGCAAGGTAGCCATTGCGAAAAGTAGATTCGAGGACTTTAGCGGTGTGCAGGTAAGCATCGAATTGGCCAGCAATGGTTTTTGCCATTGATTCTACTTTAGATTGGTGTTCTTTCAGTGTGCTTTCCAATAGAACATCGGAAGCGTTGCGGTAAACAAGCGCTGCAATACTGCTGAAAGCAATGAATAGACACAAAGTAATCACCAGTTTCAACTGGAATCCGACACTTTGATTTCGGTATCTCTCTAACATAGACTAATTCCTGATATTTTTATTATTTATGAGTTTTGTATCGGTATGCTATCGGTTTATATGATCAATTTTTTTGATATTTATTAATGAAACCGTCAAAAGTGACCAGTAACCAATAAGTTAGTAAAGATAGGACCATCTAAGCAGAGCTTTTATTACAAAAAAAAGCCGGGTATCCCCGGCCTTTATATGGTGATTCTTACTGCGCTGAAATGACAGTGACAAGTTCATGTGTCTCACCTGGTTGGAGCGTTTGACCTTGCTCAATACTTGGTGCATGAACAGCAGACTCCACACACAACATGGTTTGATAACCATCGTCAGCCATGTCACCCATGCTTTGCGCACCTTCTGCCCAAGGGTTCCATAATACTGCTGAGTTGTGGCCTTGGTTGTGTACGCTTAGCGTACGATCCAATACCGGGTCTTTTACCAAAATTTTCGCTTCTGGTTGCGTGTAAACGCGATCAATCGTGTCAGTTAGTTGTAGAACATTACCACCTTGGCATACCGCATCAGCTTTCAAGCTATCAATGTACTCGGCACCCATGCCTGTCGTTTGTGCTTGCTTAATGTCTCCAACGTTTAGGTAAGTATGTAATGCGCCAGAGAAGGTCCAAGCCTCGTCATCAATGTTCATGACTTTGAGCGTCACTTTTAGCTCATCGCCCACTTCAATCACCAAACGAGCGTCAAACATATGGGGCCAAATATCGTGGATTTCTTCTGTCGGGAACAGAGCAAGTTCAACAATCACACCGTTATGGTTCTCACGATGTTCAACCAACTCCCATTCTGCGGTGCGGGCAAAGCCGTGAGCTGGAGCAGCGATACGCCCAAACCAAGGCCAACAAACCGGAATACCACCGCGAAGAGCAGCTTTACCATCGAAGACAGCTTTTTCGCTCATCCAGATCAGATCTTCTTGACCTTTAGGCGTGAACGACACGACATGACCACCGTGTAGCGAGATGCCTGCCGTTGCTTTGTCATGAATCACGCGGACGATTTTTATCTGATCAACTTCAACGATAGTGACGTTATCAGATAGCACCGTTAGGGCTGGGAGAGTTTTTAAATCCATGTGTAGTTTCCTATCGCTGGGGAGAGCTTTTAGACGCGCTTCGCACATTAAATGCAACATCGAGCCTGTATTCTCTCAAATTCCAGATACAAAAAAGGCGACTCTAGAGCCGCCTTTTCTTTAACGAAGTTATTCGCTAATTGCTAACTTTCTAATTACTTAGAGATGTGAGCGATTAGGTCTAGAACTTTGTTTGAGTAACCGATTTCGTTGTCGTACCAAGATACAACCTTAACGAATTTGTCAGTTAGCGCGATACCAGCTTTAGCATCGAATACTGAAGTGCAAACTTCGCCGATGAAGTCTTGAGATACAACTGCATCTTCAGTGTAGCCTAGAACGCCTTTTAGTTCGCCTTCAGAAGCTTCTTTCATCGCTTTACAGATGTCTTCGTAAGAAGCACCGTTAACTAGGTTAACAGTTAGGTCAACTACAGAAACGTTAGCAGTTGGTACGCGGAAAGCCATACCAGTTAGTTTGCCGTTTACTTCTGGAAGTACAACGCCTACAGCTTTAGCAGCACCAGTTGAAGATGGGATGATGTTTTGAGAAGCACCACGACCACCGCGCCAGTCTTTAGCAGAAGGACCATCTACAGTTTTTTGAGTTGCTGTAGTTGCGTGAACTGTAGTCATAAGACCAGATTCGATACCGAACTTGTCGTTAAGAACTTTAGCGATAGGCGCTAGACAGTTAGTAGTACAAGAAGCGTTAGAAACGATGTCTTGACCAGCGTAAGTGTCGAAGTTTACGCCGTTAACGAACATTGGAGTAGCGTCTTTAGAAGGACCAGTTAGTACAACTTTTTTCGCGCCAGCAGTGATGTGCTTACGTGCAGTCTCGTCAGTTAGGAAAAGACCAGTTGCTTCAGCTACAACGTCAACACCGATTTCGTCCCATTTTAGGTCTTCAGGGTTGCGCTCTGCAGTAACACGTACAGTTTTACCGTTAACGATTAGGTTACCGCCTTCAACTTCAACAGTACCGTTGAAACGGCCGTGAGTTGAGTCATACTTAAGCATGTATGCCATGTAATCTACATCGATAAGGTCGTTAATACCTACTACTTCGATGTCGTTGCGCTCTTGCGCTGCACGGAATACGAAACGACCGATACGGCCAAAACCGTTAATACCTACTTTGATAGTCATTATAGTTGCTCCACAACTTAATTTCTGATTAAAGATAACTGGTAGTAAAATTACAGAATCCAGTAAACATCTGCAAGTGATAATCGGACTTAACTTGTTTAAAGTCAAAAAAAAGCGACGCTTTTTTTAACAATTCTTTGCAAATGTACGTTTTTTAAACTTTTAACTGATTCTTCTGTAGCCCAGTTGGCGTAATATAACTGGTGAGATAAGTGCTCTTATCAAATTAATTACGCATGGTGTCCTGGTGAGAAAGTATGTGCTACAACTGTTAAGAGAAGCAAGTTTTTTGCTAAAAAAGTCAATACCAAGAACAGCAAATAAGGAGCCGAAAGTCGTGGAACAAAGCGGGAAAAAAGTGACGAAGTCAGATGAACAGTGGCGTGAGCAACTGTCTGATGAAGAGTTCCGTGTTTGCCGAGAGCAAGGTACAGAGCCTCCTTTCAGCGGTAAGCTACTGCATAATAAGGAAACTGGTGTTTATGCTTGTACTTGTTGTAATGCCCCTCTCTTTGTCTCTGATAACAAGTATGACTCTGGCTGCGGATGGCCAAGTTTTGATGCGCCTATCAACGATCAAGCGGTGCGCTATTTAGAAGATCTAAGTCACGGAATGGTACGTACAGAGATTCGTTGTGCAACGTGTGATAGCCATCTAGGGCACGTTTTTGAAGATGGCCCACAGACCACAGGAGAGCGTTTTTGTGTTAATTCTGTGTCGTTAATTTTCAACAAATCAGAATAATAACGACAAAATTGTGCTCGAGATTGTTTTATCCTTTCAGGATGATTCATGCTCAACAGTGATCTGAGTGTCGCTCGACTTAAATAAAAACTCCCGCTCATTGCGGGAGTTTTTCGTTTATATCTCACTGGGTATCATTGCTGGGGAATAGATACCTTTCTCTATGGCTTTCGCCACCGATTCGGCTAATTCATCCAACTGCTTATATCGCTCTGGATGACTGAAATTGAACATACGTTGGAGCTGCTTTTCATCAGCAAGCGGTACGTCGAATCTCTTCGCGACCATTGCCCATAGATACGCTTGCTCTTTGTCTCCAAGCCCCTGATGAATACTTGCCATTGACTTGAGAATGACCGGATTGATGTTGTCTTCATCAGATAAAGACAACGCGTTATTAAGAAGCTCCAGGGTTTTCTTGGTATCTCGGTTGGTATAAAAAGTGGCTAATGCATATTGCATCTCAGCATTATTTAATTGGGGAGACCCTTCCATTTGTAAAAATGCGCGCCGAGCTTGAGTATCTCCCGTTTGAGACCATAAGAAATACAAAGTAGCCGGGTCTTCTGAGCCTTTTAACTCGTTTACGATGCGCTCTAGCTCATCAATACTGTGTACCAATGCATTAAAGCGTTGTCTTTTGAGAGCACTTTGATCAATAGGGGTGATCTGGGAGGCGAGTTCTAAGCATTTCCTATATTCAGCGACCAGACCGTATTCGATGATTTGGTTGGCCTCTGATGGGTTTTTCAATTGCTCAAACCGATGCCAAACCAAATTTGTTCTTGGAATTCGACATTGGCCGTCATCCATATTGAGCTGCTCGCAACGCAGCTCTGGTGTTTTTTGGCACAACTCTTCGGTTGTCACGTTACCTTCAAAACAGCCCGATAGCGCAAAACATGCGAGGCTGAGAAGTAACCAGTTTGTTCTTTTCATGGCTTTGCTTGTGATCCGTTACACCAATTCATTTTCGTATTCTTGACTCAGTTTCTTAACCCGTTATGTTCTGTAAATAGAATGTAATAAGAAGGTACACTATGGACGCAGAACAACTATTACAAGCGATGACTCCAGAAGTTTATGATCGCTTAGTCTATGCAGTAGAAACGGGAAGATGGCCTGAGGGTACAACACTTTCTAAAGAGCAGCGAGATTCGTGTATGCAAGCTGTGATGTTGTATCAATCAAAACATAATACTGATGCGCAGCATATGACGGTTGCAGCCGGTGGTGAAATCAGTTTTAAATCAAAACAAGAGCTTAAAAAACAATTCAGCGGAGAAGAGAGCGATATTGTTCGTGTCAATCCGAACATTGATTAATCCTTACGCCTTATTTCTCAAAATTTTATTATTTTGATTTTGAAAGAAAAAAGCCCAAATTGTATTGGGCTTTTTAGATCGTAGAAAGCTTGAACTTACAGGCTCATTTCACCACGCAGTACTTGTTGCATTCTCTCTTTTACTTCTTCGTAAGAAAGGTTTTGGCTTAGAAGGTAGTGTAGTTTTGCCAGCGCCGCTTCGGGCGTCATGTCAAAGCCACTGATAACACCAGAGTCTGCGAGAGCACAACCTGTGGCATATCCGCCCATATTCACTTTACCTGCCAAACACTGAGTTAGGTTTACGACAATAACGCCGCGCTCAGAGGCTTCTTTCAGGTGACCAAGCAGCTCAGGGTTCTGAGGAGCATTACCGACACCAAAAGTCAGAAGAATCATCGCATTCACGGGCTGACGAAGCGTGTTGCGGATAACTTCGTGTGAAATACCAGGGTACATGGTGATCACACCGATTGGTTGTGGCGTGATGTTGTGAACCTTAAACTCACCTTCTGGTTGTGCACCAACGGTTACGCTGTTGCTAACTTGAATATTGATCCCAGCTTCCAATAGTGGAGGAAGGTTTGGTGAAGTAAAGGCATTAAAACCGTCTGCATGAGATTTTGTACTGCGGTTACCACGCATCAATTGATTATTGAAGAACAAAGTTACTTCGTTGATCGGGTAGTTTGCCGCAATATGTAGCGCGTTTAATAGGTTTGCTTGGCCGTCAGAACGCAGCTCTGCGAGAGGGATTTGTGAACCCGTTACAATCACTGGCTTACCAAGGTTTTCAAGCATGAAAGACAATGCGGACGCTGTGTACGCCATGGTGTCAGTACCATGTAGGATAACGAAACCATCGTATTTGTCATAGTTGTCACGAATATCATTCGCAATCTGCTGCCAGTCAGCAGGTGTCATATCTGATGAGTCAATCAGAGGGTCGTATTCGTGGATGGTGTAATCCGGCATTTCAGGACGATGGAATTCGGGCATGCTTGCTAATTGCTTTTCCATAAAGCCAGCAACAGGCACATAGCCGTGGTCGGATTTTTGCATTCCGATGGTACCACCGGTGTAAGCGATGTAGATGTGTTTTCTAGTCATCGTTTTTTCTTTCGTGTAGGGGAACAGAGGCGGGGATTATATACCTAAATAACCTTGAGATGCGAGGCTATACGCACAGCATCAGAAAGTCATCTGAGGAGATGCAAAGCCTAATAAAAAGGGCACTTCAAGTAGAAGTGCCCTTTGTAATATTGATGGAAAAACTACTGCACTTGGCAGTTCAAACAAAATGCGTATTGACCTTTAGGATCGTTGAAGCTTTGGAGCAAGCTTGCGTCTTGTTCGAATTGTTGAGCTACGGGTTGAAGACTTTTTGGTAGCAAGCTTGTTGCATCAATACCTAGAGAGACTTTCACCTGTTTCATAAACTCTTGTAGAAATAGTTCAGTAGGTGAAAGAGGCTCTTCTACCCAGTAAATGCCATAATCGGTCACGTTCGCTAGTTTCGCCGCTAGCTCTACAGCATCATCAAAGTCACCCATTTGATCGACAAGACCAAAGGATAGTGCATCTTGGCCAGTCCAAACTCGACCTTGAGCAACTTTGTCAACTTCCTCTAGAGACATATCGCGATTCTCGCCAACTAGAGAAATAAAGCGCTTGTAACCGTGCTCGATACCTAACTGGAACACTTGAGACGCGCCCTCAGAAAGGCCAGTGGTAATACCGTCACCTGAGAACGGCGATGTGCCAACGCCATCAGTATTAATACCTAACTTGCTAAAGCCTTTTTCAAACGTGGTGATGACACTAAATATACCAATGGAGCCCGTCAGGGTTGTT
Source organism: Vibrio sp. Vb2131 (assembly GCF_033338535.1). Classification (NCBI taxonomy): domain Bacteria; kingdom Pseudomonadati; phylum Pseudomonadota; class Gammaproteobacteria; order Vibrionales; family Vibrionaceae; genus Vibrio; species Vibrio sp. Vb2131. The sequence goes on along the minus strand of NZ_JAWOSW010000013.1, from coordinate 61,294 downwards.
GGCTGAGCAACGATTTTGTCTGCGCTCATTGAAATCCAATAACCACCAGAAGCGGCCAAACTCGACATGGATACAACAACCGGCTTACCTGCTTGCTTCAGAGCTTCTACTTCGTTACGAATCACTTCAGAAGCAAAGGCACTGCCTCCTGGACTATCTACTCGTAACACGACCGCTTTCACTTTTTCATCATTGCGTGCTTGACGCAGCAAGCTTGCGACCGTGTCACCACCAACAGTTCCGCGAGGTTGTTGACCGTCCATAATCGCGCCACTGGCTAGAACAACGGCGATGTCGTGTTGAGGTAGTGTGTAATCAGGACGAATCGTTGCAAGGTAGTCGTAGTAACCAATCGCGTTGTAGCTGTCTTTGCCGTCGCTACCAAACTGTTTTGCAAATAGAGTGCGAATGTCTTGGCGTGTCGCGAGTTCATCCACTAGCCCCAATTTGACTGCGAGCTGAGCAATATCGCCATTTACAGACTTCATCTCGTTAATCAGCTCATCCATGGTTGGATTAAGCACTTTCGCATCAATGTTTCGGTTTGTTGTTACGTCATCAACAAAAGCACTCCATAATTGAGTAACCCAACGTGTTGCTGACTCTTTCGCCGCATCGGACATGTCATCACGAATAAAAGGTTCGATAGCGGATTTATAAGTACCTACGCGAAAAACATGAGTAGAAACGTCAAGCTTTTCAAGTAACGTTTTGTAGTACATTGAGTAAGCGCTGTAACCTTTAATCAATACACCACCATCAGGTGCCAGATAAACTTTATCGGCGTAACTTGCCAAGTAATATTGGCTTTGGTTGTAGAAATCACCTACGGCGTAAACGGGTTTGCCTGATGCTTTAAATTCGTTCAACGCTTTCGCGATGTAACGTAGTTTCGTGAGATTTGTTTCTGGCATGTCTCGTAGTGCTAGCACTAATCCAGACACTTTAGGATCGTCTTTCGCGTAGCGAATAGTATCAACGATATCGAAAAGGACGTTTTCTTTCGGTAACTCATTACCCAAAAGGGAACCAGCAAAAGAGTCCATTGGGTTTACATAACGTCTTTGTTCGACAATTGGGCCTGAAAGGTTCATCACCAATGCAGATTCTTTTTCGACGACAGGTTGACCGTCTCCGGTATAAGTAAAGGCAAAGTAGAAAACGGCAATCATCAGCAAGAAAATTAGGTTTGCCAGTGCGAGTCTGATGAAAGTGATACTTTTCCATATCCCTTTAAATATCAAACCAATAAATTTGAAGAGTTTTTTCATCTTGTCTCCATAACGAGATAGTTACGCCGAGTCTAACAAAGTATGGGTTCTTATCTCTAAGATCTCAAAAGATAACATTTTTTTAGCTTATCACGACCACTCAACAATTGGCATATTTTCACACGAGATTGATCGGTGTTACAAAAATGTAAACGCTTGTTTGATTTTTTGGTTGAGCAGGCTTAATCTGGTCAGACCATGATAATAACAATGGATGTTAAGTGATGTCTGCCATGTACCCAAACCTATTAAAGCCACTGGACCTCGGTTTCACACAATTACGAAACCGAGTTCTGATGGGATCAATGCACACGGGCTTAGAAGAGCACAAAGAAGGATTACACAAGCTCGCTGCTTTTTATGAAGAACGCACGAAAGGCGGTGTCGGACTGATTGTAACCGGAGGTTTTTCTCCTAACTTACGCGGTCGTTTACACCCGTTGAGTGCTGAATTCAGCAAGCCAAAACATGCTAAAGCCCATAAAGTTGTGACAGAAGCGGTGCACAAGCACGGTGGTAAAATTGCGTTGCAAATTCTCCATGCTGGGCGTTATGCAATGCATCCATTCTCGCAAAGTGCATCTGGCATTAAAGCGCCAATTGCAAAGTTTGCTCCGAGTGAAATGAGCGACCGCCAGATAAAGAAAACCATCGACGCGTTTGCTAATAGTGCGGAGTTAGCACAGCTTGCTGGTTATGATGGCGTCGAGTTAATGGGCTCGGAAGGTTACTTGATAAACCAATTCTTATGTAAACGTACTAATATGCGTTACGACGAATGGGGTGGCAGCTATAAAAAACGTATGCGTTTTCCGCTAGAAATTGTTAAAGCGGTACGCAAGGCGGTAGGTGACAAGTTCATCATCATCTTCCGTCTTTCTATGCTGGATCTTGTCGAGCAGGGCAGCACTTTTGAAGACGTTATCGAATTGGCGAAAGCACTTGAAGAGGCTGGCGTCACGATTATTAATACGGGTATCGGTTGGCATGAGGCTCGAATTCCGACAATTGCGACTCAAGTACCACGCGGTGCGTTTACATGGGTTACGGAAAAAGTTAAACCTCACGTTTCGGTTCCTATTATCACTTGCAACCGTATAAATACGCCAGATGAAGCAGAACGCATTTTATCTTCCGGTCATGCCGACATGGTTTCGATGGCGCGCCCATTCTTGGCCGATCCTTACTTTGTTGCTAAAGCCGAACAGGAAAAAGCGCAGCTTATTAATACGTGTATTGGTTGTAATCAGGCGTGTCTAGATAACGTGTTTAAAGGTAAACGCGCCAGTTGCTTAGTGAACCCTCTAGCGTGCTATGAAACCGAAATTGTTGTTGAACCAGCCTTTAAAAAGAAAAACATTGCAGTTGTTGGTGCTGGACCTGCGGGCTTGGCTTGTGCGACCACACTGGCTGAACGTGGCCATAAGGTTGATTTGTTCGAAAAGAACGACCGCATCGGTGGTCAGTTCCGTCTTGCGATGCAGATCCCTGGTAAGGAAGAGTTTCGAGAGACGATACGATATTTCGCTAACCGTATTGATGAAACAGGCGTGAATCTGCACTTATCGACGGAAGCGAACTATGACTTACTCACAGAATACGATGAGATAGTGATGGCATCGGGTGTTGAGCCACGTAAAGTCAATATTGATGGAATTGATAACCCAGAGAAAGTCGTCGACTATCAAACTCTCATTCGAGACAAAACGCCAGTCGGTGAGAAAGTGGCTATCGTTGGTGCTGGTGGCATTGGCGTAGATGTCGCGACCATGCTCACAGAGCCAGTTGGACAAACGTTGGATGACTGGTTGCATGAATGGGGAATCGACAAGGAGATGTCTCAGCCGGGTGGTTTATACCCTTATCCTGATGCGGTCAGCGATAAAGAAGTCTGGGTGCTTCAGCGTCGTAAAGGTCGTGTAGGTAAAGGTCCGGGTAAAACAACAGGTTGGATCCATAAACGTACCCTTGAAAAACGTGGCGTACATTTAGTCGGTGGCGTGTCTTACGATAAAATTGATGATCAAGGTTTGCACATTCATGTAGACGGAAGCGCGCAGGTACTTAATGCAGACAAAGTTATCATTTGTGCTGGGCAAGAGTCTGTACGTCCGTTTGAAGATAAATGGTCTGAACTTGGAGAGAAGATTCATATCATTGGCGGAGCTGACCATGCGGGTGAACTTGATGCTGTGCGTGCGATTCGTCAAGGCGTTAAATTGGCGGTAAAACTCTAGTCTTTCAAGGTGTGTTTACTATGAAAGCTGCGCTTTGAGCGCAGCTTTTTTGTATAGAACTAGTCACTAATATCTGGCAGTTGTTTGGCCATTACCACGCCAGAAAGAGTAATAAAAGAGAACACTAACACCACAGCTGAAAGGCTCAAGAAGTTCGACATAACACCAAGAGAGCTCATTAGAAGCAGCATTATCCCAACCACTGTGTTACTCACGGCTACATAGCTCGTCCGTTTGTCACCTTCTGCGATATCAACTAAATAGGTTTTTCGTCCGACTCGTATTCCGTCGTGGGCAATACAAACACAAAAGTAAAGCAGAGGAATCACGAATAGGAAGCTTTGGCTAGCGGTGACCCATGTATCGTAAACAAATAACACAACACCAAGTAGCGCGCTCATCATTGCGCCTATGACCATCACACTGCGGCTAGAGCGATCGGACATTCTTCCCCAGAAAGGACCTGACACAAAGGAGGCTAAGCCACTCGCAAACATAAAGAGAGCTAGCACCCAGAGCTGTCCACCCAGAGATTGCTGTGCCAGCACAACGTAGTACGGTGCACTCAGCGCAGAACATAAAAATAGTGTCCGCGTGATAACGAATCGACGAAAGGTCACGTCTGTCTTAAGTAACGCGAGTTGTTTAAATGCTTCGAGGACGCCATTTCGACCACCGTCTACCTCACCGGCATACTCATTAATTCGCGCATAGACGAATGCCGCGATGAGCCATATGACGCCCGCTAAGCCTAAACTCAGACCGTAAAAGCGCTCTGTCGGCTCTACGTCCCATAACCAGGCTAGTGCCAGAAGGCTAGCGAAAAGCAGCGTAACCAGGCCAGCAGCGCTTGAAGACCAGCCGTTGACTTGACCTCGTTGGTTTTTAGGGATGGTTTTGCCCAATACATCTTTTGATGCGACGGAATTTAAACCGCGTGAGAGGCTGAAGATCACAAGACATGCAATCACACCATAACCCGCAGCTGCTCCTGTTAGAGTTAATGCGACCAATCCGATTGCAAATATGGAAAGAGCCTGCAAGATGCTGCCAATTACCCAGACCCATTTTCTTACTGGAATGCGTCGGATGTAGTGCGCGATGCTAAGTTGTGGGATAAGGGAGCCTGACTCACGAATAGGAACCAGCCAACCAATTAAGTAAACCGGAGCCCCGAGACTTTGTAGTATCCACGGCAACGTGACTTTAGGATTGATTAACGCATCGCCGACTTTCGTTAAAAACTGAGCGAGAATGATTTTAAGAAAGTTGCCGGGAACTTGATGACAAGCTGATTCAGGAATCGCCTTACAGGCACGGGCATCTTCGTCATTAACGATCTTTTCGTAAATGCTGTTTTGTTTGTCCTTGTTCATCAACCTGCCTATGTTCAACTTATTCATTTCGCGAATAAATTAACATTAAACCCAGTTTGATGTTAAGTGAAGCACGTTATCAAGCCCCCAGAAAACCGGTTGTTATTCGCAGGAGCAGATTGTGCTAAAGTGGCGTAAACAAAATAACAACGATATTCAATAAGGATTCTTTCATGGACGCTCTCGATCTTTTGCTCAATCGCCGATCTATCGCGAAGTTATCCGCGCCTGCACCAGAAGGTAAAGCACTTGAGAACATCATTCGTGCAGGCCTTCGTGCGCCTGACCATGCGGGATTAACCCCTTGGCGTTTCGTTATCGCACAGGGCGATGGTTTGAAAAAACTGTCAGATATCTTGGTAAAAGCGGCAGAAGCTGAAAATAGTGATGAAGCGGTGGTCGAAAAGGTAAAGAATGCCCCATTTCGCGCACCAATGGTGATCACTGTTATTGCTAAAGTAACAGAACATGAGAAAGTACCAGCACTAGAGCAACACTTATCTGCGGGATGTGCTGTACAAGCGATGCAAATGGCAGCCGTAGCGCAAGGCTTTCAAGGGTTTTGGCGCTCAGGTAAGTGGATGTTCCATCCAGAAGTTCATCAAGCATTTTGTTTAGAAGGTGACGATGAGATTGTTGGTTTCTTGTACTTAGGCACGCCTGGTTGTACACCGATGAAAGTTCCTGAGCGTGATCTTTCTCAGTTTGTTGAGTTTCTATAACTGAAAACTCAAATATACTGACTGTTTATTTATACAGTTTTTCTTGATTTATTAGGGCTACATTCGATAATGTGGCCCTAATTATATTTATTTCCAAAACGTTATGTCTCGTCTGTTTATTGCTGAAAAACCAAGTTTAGGCCGTGCGATTGCCGCTGCACTGCCAAACCCTCAAAAGAAAGATCAAGGATTCATCCGCTGTGGGAACGGGGATATCGTTACTTGGTGTATCGGCCACTTACTCGAACAGGTCGAACCCGACGCTTACGATGAGCGTTACAAAAAGTGGAATATGGCAGATTTACCAATTGTTCCGCAGCAATGGCAGCTCAGACCGAGGAAAAGCGCAAGTAAGCAATTAACAGTGATTCGTAAATTGCTCAAAGAAGCTAAAGAAGTCATTCATGCAGGAGACCCAGATCGAGAGGGTCAGCTGTTAGTTGATGAAGTTCTGGACTATTGCAAGTTATCTAAAACCAAGAAGGAATCCACACAGCGTTTGCTGATTTCCGACTTGAACTTACCTGCGGTGAAACGCGCACTCAGTTCTATGCGCAGTAATCGCGAGTTTATCCCACTTTCAGTTTCTGCATTGGCTCGCTCTCGGGCTGATTGGTTGTATGGCATGAACATGTCTCGTGCTTATACCTTGCTTGGTCAAAAAGCAGGGTATCAAGGTGTTCTCTCGGTAGGGCGAGTGCAAACGCCAGTTCTTGGCTTAGTGGTGCGTCGTGATGAGGAAATCGAAAACTTTGTCCCGAAGGACTATTTTACCCTACATGCTCTGATCCCATATCAAGATGCCAATGGTACTTTTGATATTCGTGCTCGTTGGAAGCCAAGTGAGGCATGCAAGCCTTGGCAGGATGAAGAAGGGCGAGTGTTAAACCGTAAGTTAGTGGAAAACGTTGCAAACCGTATTGCAAATCAACTCGCGAAAGTGACGGAGTCGGAACAAAAGCAAACCAAGCAATCAGCACCATTACCTTATTCATTATCTGCTTTACAGATCGATGCAGCGAAGCGCTATGGTATGAGTGCGCAACAAGTACTAGATACTTGTCAGGCATTGTATGAAAAGCACAAGCTGATCACTTACCCGCGTTCAGATTGTCGCTATTTACCGATGGAACACTACTCACAAGCAGGGACGGTGACAACTGCTATTGCGAATAACGCAAAAGAGTTGCAAGTTGCCGTTCAGGGAGCAGACTTAACATTAAAGTCCAAAGCCTGGAACGATAAAAAAGTGGATGCGCACCATGCGATTATCCCTACACCGAAGCAAGCTAATGTGAATGCGCTTTCCGGCAATGAGATGAAAGTGTATCAATTGATTGCGCGCCAGTACCTCATGCAGTTCTATCCGGCGGCGGTTTACGCAGAAGCGAAATTGGTTTTCGATATCGCTGGTGGTACGTTTGTCGCGAAAGGTCGTCAGTTAGTTTCGCCGGGTTGGAAAGCGCTAATGGGCAAAACTGACAAGGAAGATGAAGGTATTGATGCCGTGCCACCGCTACCCGAAGGCACCGTGTTAACTTGTCGTGAAGGGGAAATAAAAGACCGAAAAACCGAGCCACCAAAGCATTTTACCGAGGCATCGCTGTTGCAAGCGATGACCGGGATCGCCCGTTATGTTGCGGATAAAGAACTGAAAAAAATCCTTCGTGACACTGATGGGCTAGGCACGGAAGCGACTCGCGCTGGTATTTTGGACACGCTGTTCAAACGCCAACTGCTTACGCGTCAAGGTAAGTCAATTCTCAGTTCTCCTGCTGGAAGAGGTCTCATTCATGCCTTGCCAGAAGATTCAACATACCCTGATATGACGGCTCATTGGGAGCACCAGTTACAAGGTATGGCAGAGAGAAATCAAGCATATCAGCCTTTCATGCAAGCACTGGAACAACGCATTGATAGCTTGATGGCACAAGTAAAAGCAGGGCCTATCCCTGATTCATTACGTCATCTACCCAAGGTGGAACGTCCTGCGTTTAAACGTAAAAAGCGCAGTTATTCAAAGAATGGTGGCGCGACTAAATCTCGTGCAACCAAAGGTAAGCAGGCATAGGACAAGCGCGGCGTAATTAAACTCCGCGCATGCTTGAAAATAGATTACTCGAACAGATCACCGTGGTTTTGGATCGCGCCTCTTACTTCACCTTGAGTTAACACGCGTTTGTCCAGTACCTCTTTCACCTGGTTGCCCAAGTCAACTAATGTATCTCGATTCGCTTGAGTTTGGCGTTTACCAGCACTTCTCAAGCAGTAATTTAGTTCGTGCTCTTCGCTAAAATTAACCAAATCCCTATCTGCTGCCATCGTGCTTTCTCCTTATTTGTTCTACTTTTTCCTAAGTCTGGATTGGATGTAGATAAATTCAAGTTAGATTGCGTGAATTATGCTGGTGGATCACTGATGAACATTATGTTTGCCAACCAAGTCACGATTATGAAGCCTGGCTTTGATGGTATTTGGTTTAGTGATGGTTGTGTCTTAATGCTGCTACCAAGGTAACTCAGTACCATCGTAGTTAATAAATCGACCTGAAAGCTGCGGTGTGCTCAGCTCTATCACGTTCGCTAGGCCTTGCGCGGAGGTTTGCGTATCTATCAAAGCATTTGGCCCACCCATCGCCGTTTTTACCCAACCAGGGTGAAGCGCTAAAACGGTAAATCCTTCAGGTGTTAAATCATTACTTAAGCTTTTCACAACCGAGTTAAGCGCCGCTTTCGATGAGCGATAAATATAACCGCCACCGGACGTATTTTCGGTCATGCTCCCCACTTTTGATGAGATACAAGCAATCTTTTTTATCTTGCCTTGTTGTAAGCGAGGGTAACAGTGCTCAACCAGTTTTAACGGTGCAATGGTGTTTACTTCGAAGGCTTTACGCCATTCTTCTACGTCAGTGTTTCCAAAGCCATATCCCTTGGGGCCGTAATATCCTGCATTATTGATGAGTAAGTCGATGGCAGGGAGTTTATCGGCAAGCTTAGCGACTTGTTCGTAATGAGTGACATCCAGTTCGTGCAAAACCAGATTACTGAATTGTGAGGCTAGAGTTTGTAGTTCTGAACTGTTCTCTAAGGAACGGCTAGTAGCATGTACTTGGTGGCCTTGCTTCAGGTACAGCTCAGTTAAGCTAAGGCCAATGCCGCGATTTGCTCCGGTAATAAAGACGGTTTGACTCATACAAACACCTATGTTTTTTTGATTTCAGTTGAAAGTCATTGTGTTAGTTAAGCACAATAAAATCAACCAACCACCACGCACCAACAACAAGAGATGAAAATAGGGATAGGGCACAAAGAGAGCCAAACAGTGCGCCGAGAATAGCAAAGAAAGTAGAATTCATATGTATATTAAATTTAATTGATATTGAAAATCATTATCAATTAAATTGCGTTTTATTCAACCCTTTAAGTTGATACTATTTCGTTACCATTGTTATTAAGAATTTCTCATGCTGCCATTTATCTACCACCCGATTTATTCTCAACTTGAGTTGCCAGAGGGGCATCGTTACCCAATTATGAAATACCAGTACCTCTATGAATCGGTATTGGTGCATATGGAGAAAGATAACTGGAAAGAGCACACGCAGTTTTTCCAGCCCGAAGCATTAACTGTTGGGGAAGTAAAACGTGTTCATGACGAGGAATACGTCGAGTTACTTGTTAGTGGAAACATGCCAGCTGCGAAGATGCGCCGAATAGGTTTTCCTTGGAGTGAGTCTCTCATTACCAGAACGCTAACTTCAGCAGCGGGCACGGCTCTGACCGCAAAAAAGGCACTTGAGTACGGTGTGGCCATTCATTTGAGTGGTGGGTATCACCACGCACACAAAGAGTTTGGCAGTGGTTTTTGTTTATTTAATGACTTAGTGATCGCGGCCAGGCAAGCGCTCGAAGTCGAGCATGTCGATAAAGTATTGATCATTGACAGTGATGTTCATCATGGGGATGGAACAGCAACTTTATGTGACGATGAGCCAGATATCATCACGCTTTCTTTCCACTGTGATAAAAACTTCCCAGCGAGGAAGCCTCAGTCTGACCTCGATGTGCCTATGGTGCGAGGAACAGGTGATGAGGATTTTTTAATGGCGTTTAAAGAAGTGGTCGATATGGCACTTAATCTTCATCGCCCTGATTTGGTTATCTACGATGCTGGTGTCGATATACATCAAGACGATGAGCTTGGATATTTTGATGTGTCGACGCAAGGGATTTTAGAACGTGATAGATTTTTAATGCAAACAGTGAAATCTCGAGGTATCCCTGTCGCAGCTGTCGTTGGAGGTGGATATCGAACGAATCATGCTGACCTCGTCCCAATTCATTTGCAGCTTATCAATGCCGCTAAAGAAGTCTTTATTGATGAGTAGATACAACTAGACGTAAATATCAAATTGATTCAACACTGAAACGAACGAAAAGGGCATTAATTTTTTGTGGGTTCTTTCTGAGAGTGGCGGAGTGCTTAGTTGCGTTCAAGAAGTGATAAGCGATTTGTACAAATCTTTTTAAGTCTGGAGATGCGAAAAAGCCCGCTAATTTCTTAGCGGGCTTTTTCTAAAAGTGGCGGAGAGATAGGGATTTGAACCCTAGATACGCTATTAACGTATGCCGGTTTTCAAGACCGGTGCTTTCAACCACTCAGCCATCTCTCCGTTGTTGAGGCGCATAATATAAGGCTTTGAAAATGTTGTAAACCCCTAGTTGAACTGATTGGATGTTTACTGCGCAAATTTGTGGTTTGTGTTGTTTAAATAAACAAAAACTCCCCAAAAAGGGGAGTTTGAATAGTATATGGATTGCTAGGTATTAATCGTTTTTAGAATAAAAACGCTGTAACTCAGTTAAACCTTGCATCAAAACTGGCAACTTCGGTGCATCATCTCGAAGTCGTTTGTAGTTTTTGTCATACAGCTTGTAGTTGCCAAACTTATCGATCACTGTGGTTTGTGAGCTAGTAATTAAGGCAAGCTCGCGAGTATCGCCCGCCAAGATCCAGCGACGACGACTTTCATCGAATAGGTTGCGACCACTACTGTAATCATATGGGTTGGAAGATACGCCGAGCATATCTTGCAATAGTGTAACCGAGAGGTCCAGGTGGCTTGTGCTGTGATTAAATTCGCCAGCCAGCATTCCAGGCCAATGGATCACCATCGGAACTTGTAATTGATAACGGCTGTAGTTGCTGTTTGCTCCCCAGCTGTTCGTATTGGTTTCGTTAAATTCACTACCGTGATTAGAAGTGATGATTACGATGGTGTTTGTCAGTTGTCCCGTCGTTTCTAGTTCATCAATAATACCGGCGATAGTTCTATCCGCCGACTTCACTGCATATTCATAAGCTTTTTTGAATCGCTCACTTGCGGGCATTTCTTCGTCATTATTTGAAGGAATCGATTCAAAATTATCAACGGTGGTGACTTCGATGTAACTAAACCATGGCTGACTTGCTTTCTCTGCTAACCATGTATTCCAGTTTGCGATAGATTGTTTATCGGTATGAGCTTGCGTGCCATCTAGGTCTTCCGCTAAGTTCAAGTCGCGGAAAATAATTTCTGAGTAGAGATCATCTTCAAACCCACTGCCACTGAATAAACCAAAGTTGTAGCCCTGATCTTTCAGTACATCGAGCAATACTGGGGAAGCACCTTGCGCCTTGATGCTTGATGCATAACTGGTCGGTAAGCCATAGAACAAACCAAAGGCCCCGTATGTATCATTACTTGAGCTGTAATGATTACGGAAGTTCTGATTGTTTTCAGCAAACTCATAGAGGTTAGGCATCTCTTCTTGGTTCAGCGCATCCGCTCGTAAATTGTTTATGCTTATCATCAACACATTGAGCTTATTAACTCGGCGGTTAAACTCAAGCTTTTCAAGAGGGTAGTTGACTAACTCTACGTTGCCTTCGTTTTCTGCTAAACGTTTTAGGTATTCCTCACGGTCAAGTAGACCATGTTTTTCCATAAAACTCTTCGCTGTCATCGGGTAAGACAACGGGAAGTTTGAACGCTGGCTAGTAATTGGGTTGTAAAAATACGCATCTGCCCAAATGTAAACCAAATGGCTGGTCATAAAGCTGAGGAAAAAGACGGCCGCGAGAGGGCGTCCTACGTGCTTATGAGATAGTTTGCGCTGTTTTCGCCATACCCATTCGGATAGTGCGAGTTGAATAAGGAAGATCAGCGGCATCACAACAAATAAATGTTGTAGGTCAGTGCTGAGCGCACTTTTGTCTTCGCTGAATAGTAACTCCCAGACAACGGGAGTTAAGTGCAAATTGATCGACTGATACGCTTGGGTATCAATTAATAATATGGTTTGCCCAACGGTTGCGAAAATCACTGCCACCAAACGGAACAACTTCCGCGATGGCAGGATAAACGTCAACGGGAATAGAACAAGCAAGTAAAGTGCGAAAACTAGAAAGCCAAAGTGACCAACCCAAGAAACCGCCAGATAAAACTGACCAAGTAACGTCTCGGGCCAAGGAGACTGAACAATGTAGCGTGTGCCTATCAACATCGACGCAACGATATTGAAGAATGCAAACCAGTGACCCCAACCAACTAGTCGAGATACACGTTCGCCGTATGAGTTTCCGCTGTCTACCATGTATGTGTTCTATTGTCCGTGATTAGTGTGTTTTTGGTGTTTCTAAAGAAGACATCAGCGCCTGAGCAAATTTTTCAGCAATCGCTTTGCGTTGTGAAGCAGCAACACGTTGATTTAAGACATTGGTTGCGATATTTCCGGCAATCATTAGCGTCAACTCAGGAGAAGCAGCGTGTTTTTCAAGAACTGTTGCTACTTCAGCAAGAATTTTTTCTACTTGCTCGTCAGTATATTTAGATGTAATCGGCATAAAGACTCTAATAATGATAGTAAAAGCGGCTTATGATAACCTACAATGCCCATCAACTAAAACCTTGTAGCAAGATAAAATCACTATGAGTCTTCATCTTTCAAACGTTATTCTGCATCAACTGTGCAAAAACGATCAGGACGAGCTGGTTGTAAACTTTCGTCCAGCATCATTAGAGAACGATGCATCTACAGAAAACTTAGTCGCTGAGCTTCACCGAGTATTCCATTCTAAAGCTGGTAAAGGTTTTGGCGCTTTCCAGTCAGACAGCGAATTTCAATTTTGGCTTCAAGAAATGCGCAAAGGAGAGCGAGACTTTTACGACTTCTCACAAATTAGTGCAAATCGCTTGAAAGAAGAGTTGATTAAGTACCCATTTGCGGATGAAGGTATCTTGGTTTTCGCTGAGTATCAGAGTTTAGCAACGGACTACCTGTTCATCGGTATCTTACCAATGAATCAGAGTTTAAAAGTGACCGAAGGTTTGGACATCAGTGCGACAGATTACCTTGATATCACCAAAATGGATATTGCCGCACGCATCGACCTGTCGAGCTACGAGACCGACAAGGAATCCAATCGTTATCTGCAATACATTAAAGGACGCGTTGGCCGTAAAGTGGCGGACTTCTTCCTAGATTTTCTGCAAGCGGATATTGGCTTAGATACTAAACAACAAAACTTAGTGTTGATGCAGGCGGTGGATGATTTTTGTGCTGACTCGAAGCTGGAAAAGCAAGAAGTGAACGAGTACAAGAAACAAGTTTACGACTACTGCAATGAGCAAATTAAATCCGGTGATGAGGTTCAAATCTCAGAGCTTTCCGGAGAGCTTCCTCAAAGCCAAGATGGCACGAGCTTTATGGATTTCACCAAAGAGCAAGGGTACGAGCTTGAAGAGTCTTTCCCAGGTGATCGTGCGACGGTTCGCAAACTGACTAAATTTGTTGGAGCTGGTGGTGGTTTGAATATTAGCTTCGATAGTCTCTTACTTGGCGAGCGTATTTTTTATGATCCAGAGACGGATACCTTAACGATTAAAGGGACGCCTCCAAATCTAAAAGATCAGTTAAGTCGCAATTAAAATCATATCGTTAAATAAAGAGAGCAAACGGCTCTCTTTTTTTATGTGAATAAGAAACATCCATAGTATATGCTTGTAATTAATGGAGATATGCGAGGGGCAAGTGTTGCTGAAGCTAAAAGAAGGAATACGGCGGTTTGTTTGGTTCTGGTTCGTTTTGTGGTGTGTTTTAGCACTTGGCATTTGGCTGCAAGCCAAACAAACGATTCAAACGATTTCGACTGTAAATGAGTTAGGAAGTAAAGTTGAAGAAGTCAGGCACTTTTTTAACTTCGATCTGCCTTACCGTGTTAAACACGTCGACCAAATTTCACTGAAACTTCAGTTGGCTTATGCAGTTCGCTTACAGCTTGAAAGTGAGTTTTCTGAAGGGAAAATCACACCAGACATCACTCAATTACTTTATACGACCGACCGATTTTTAGAAAGTGCTCGAGCTTTTGTAAGAAGTGACAGTGAATTGGTTTCGTTAGCAGAACAGTTACGAAGCAGCCGTGCTCGAACAGAAAACTCTGAGCAAATTCAGGCAATGTACTATCGCTTAGGTGCGCTTGTTTTTGAGTCTGTCTTTAGTGACTCTGCAACGAATAGCGATACTTACCGTGACTTAGACCGACTTTTTATTGAATCAGAGACGCTCTCTCCCGAAGAGCGAAGTGCTCTTCAGCGCCAGCTTGCTCAAACCTCAAGCGCACTATCTGCTCAGGCACAGGGCAGTTATTTATCCAATCACCTGCTTAATCCAGATTTCCCGAACCAGTTAACTTCGATAAATGATCAGTTGGAACAGAAGCTAATGACTTTTATTGTTTGGTTGTCTGTAATCAGTGGTTTGCTCCTTTTCCTCATTTCATGGGGAGCCTTCTCCCCAAAAACGATTCAACCGATACCACTACCCAGAACCGATGATAAAAAGTCAGAGCAAGTTGGCGATGATGAAAATGGAGCTAACGCTGTTCCCTCAGCTCAGTCAGAAAATTTTCAAAACGTCCAAATGAACGAAGAAAGTTGTAATGAGGTGAATTCATCACAAGTGGAAGTAGTGGAACGTGAGCCGTACATAGATATCAATAAAATGTTAGATTCTCTGTCTGGTGACGAGGGCGCTGTGCGGATGTTACTGGAGGTCTTTATTCAGGATCACTCTGGCGATGGCACTAAAATGTATCAGCTGTTAGAAGAGGATAAAGAGCAAGCGCAAAGAGCCGCACACAGTCTTAAAGGGGTCTCAGGGAGTTTAGGTGCAATGCCATTGCACTGTATTTCGGGTGATATTGAACTGTTGATTAAACAAGGGCAAAAAGTGCCGGAAGAGAAGTTGGCATGTTTAGATGATGTCCTAAAACAAACCATACTTTTTGCTAATAATGTTCTCAATAGTGAAAAGATAACAGAAGCGCTAACAGATTGATATTGCTCTGACTTAATGTCATAAAAGTTGAGGTAATAAAGGCTCGAACTATATGACTTAGTTCGCTTTATTCCTGTTCTATACAATTTGTTAAAGGTGTTTTCATGTCCGTTCGCCGAATGTCTTCAATGATGTTGATAGGGCTGGTTATGATGCTTTCAGGGTGCTCCCTGCTCGAAGTCAAGATCGAGAGTCAAACCGTCCCCCTTACCAAACAAGAGCTCAATATGCGTCTTTTGACTCGTGAGTATGCGCAGCAGTTTTTTGCTCAGGTTGAGCAAGCAGCAGACGCACTACACGAACAATATGAGCCTCATGATAAAGTTCATCAATCTTATATTTTACTTTGGAAGATAAATGCTGAAGAAGGCATCCAAGCTTCTGCATACCAAGTGTCCCCAATGGCTGCACTGATTGATACATGGACTTTCACGCTACAAATGGAACAGTTCTTTACTATCGCTTCTGGTAATGAGCTCTTTGCGTCTGATGAGGCTAAGTTAGTTTCCGTTTATTTAGCGAAAGAGGTAGATAAACTGGCTCAATCTTTATTGAAGAAAGAAGCATACATCAAGACAAAAACGTTTGTTGCAGAGTTCGCCAAGCAGCATCCATTCGCTGATTTAAGCATGATTAGGACTCCGGCTTACCGTAGGTGGTTAGATGCAAACCAAATTAGCGAAGAGGAAGCCGTTACAACGCTAGGCACGATGCCAGAAGCACTTGGGGATGTCTCTGATCGTCTAAGTCTGGTATCAGAGCAGACACCAAAAATGATGACGTGGAAAGCGCAGTTGTTGGCCTTGAATAGCTCTGCCAGTATCGAAAAAGTCAATGCGGCGCTCAATAGTTTGCAAGTTACCGCTGATTCGATGAGGGATTTTATCGATAACAACCCAGAGTACATGCGTTATTTGGCAGAACAAATGGCGCTGGAGTTACAACCTTTGGTTGACGATATCGATCAAAGGACGGAGGCGCGTTTATCTCAGTTGGGTGAAGAACGCCAAGCTATAGAGCTGATGGTTGCCAGAGAGCGCCAAGAAATCGCACAGATCATTACCCATGAGCGCGAGAAGTTTGCTCAAGATATGGATCGAGTGTCGCAAGAGGTTGTGAATCTCGCCATGACTAAGCTGATTGAACTTGTCAAAAGTACCATCATCTACTTTATTCTGTTCATTGCCGTTATATTCTTTGCACCGCTTGGATTGGGCTATTGGTTTGGGAAGCGTGCAGCCGTGAAAGCGCCAGTCAAACAAAGCTAACGATTTGTTTTGGAAATAAAAAAAGAGCGCTTTAAAGCGCTCTTTTTTAGTATTGAATTCGGAAGGGAGGTTCTTCCTATCTCTGCGAAGTTAAGCGGTTTGCTGCTTTAATTCGCCTTCAGCTTCTTCAACTGCTTCTGCTGTTGGTTCGCACTTATCAACAAACCAACCCATGTAAGAAGTGAAGATCGTTACGATGATACATACAAAACTCAGCCACATGAACGGGGCATAAGACAGTGTAGCAACACCCAAAATACTGGCCATGTAGATACCGTTGTCACTCCAAGGGACCATACCTGAGGTTAGCGTGCCGCCAAATTCTGCGTTACGAGACAAATTCTTACGTTTGTAGCCTAGACGGTCATAGTTCTTCGCACAGATTTTTGGGGTCAGGATAAGTGAAACGTACATCGCTGAACCAAATACGTTGCCCATAAAGGCCGTACCAATTGTGCTTGTTGCCAATGAACCTGCACTTTGAACGCGTTTTTCAAACAGCTTCGCGATAGTCTCTAGCACGCCTACTTTATCTAGTAGACCGCCAAAACCAAGGCCGAATACGATAACCGCTACCGACCCAAGCATTGAAGACATGCCGCCACGGTTAAGGATTGAGTCAATGAAATCTACGCCAGATGAGATTGCAAACGGAGCCCAAGCCGTGTTGAACGCGGTTAGGAAATCGACATCTTGGATCATCACTGCCCAAATAATACCTAGCAGAGAACCAAAACTGATCACTGGGAATGAAGGCATACGCATCGCTAGAAGTGACAATACGATGACCACAGGAACAAATGAGTAAGGGGTGATGTAGAACTGCTGTTCCATCGCCTTAATGACAGAGTCTACCTGGCTCATGTCAACTTGACCTGCGTAGTGGAAGCCAAATGCAGTAAACATAATGCCTGTAATAATGTAGCTAATGAGTGCTATCGGCAACATGCCTTTAATATGTTCCATCACTTCAACGTTAGACATAGATGAAGCAAGGATTACTGAATCCGATAGAGGCGACATTTTGTCACCAAAGTAACAGCCTGAAAGTACGGCACCTGCAGTGATTGGCGCAGGAACACCAAGACCTTGACCGATGCCCATCATTGCAATACCTGCCGTGCCAGCCGCACCCCAAGATGTGCCAGTCGCTAGCGCAGTCAATGAACAGATGATCATGGTCGCGAGCAAAAAGATGGAAGGGTGGATTGCTTTAAGGCCGTAGTAAATAATGGTTGGAACAATACCACCAGAGATCCAAGTACCTACAAGCGCGCCAACGGCCAAAAGGATTAAAACGGCTCCAAGTCCATTGGAAATGCCATTTAGTGCTGCTTTTTCCAGATCTTTATACTGATGGCCAAGCTTTATGCCCAATATCATGACAATGAACCAACCGATGTATAGCGCTAGCTGAATCGGTAGGTCTAGCTTGGCTGTGAACGAAAATGCCAGCAGGAGAAATAAACCGAGCGAGATAAATACCTGTATCAAGCTTGGTAGGCGTGGTGTAACTTGCTTCATATGTGCCTCTGTCAATCTTGGAGCAATAGAGGAAGGCGCTCCTTGTTGTAATCGCGCATAACATACATTAACAAAAATTATATTTCGAACATTTGGTGTTTTATCTTGATGTTCGTCGGTAAAAACGTTTGCTTGTGAAATTAACTGTTAGTTTGTTTTAACTTTTTTGGTTTTAAATGTTGTGTAATGTGAAATTATTGTGCTTCATGTGTTATTTTCTCATTGAGTGGTAAGACCAATTAGGGGGCTAAAGTGCTTTCCCTACTTGAAAAATGGTTAAAACCGCAAACCAAACACTAAAAAATCTCGTGTAACCCGTTTTTTCAGAGGAAAAGGTTAAAAAACGCGCTTATTTACAAAATAGGGGTTGAGATTTTGCTGTGAAAAATTAACTATGGGGTAGGTTTTTTAATACATGGAGAGTTAATACGATGAGAGTTGGTTTAGTTGGTTGGCGCGGTATGGTTGGTTCAGTCCTTATGCAGCGTATGGTTGAAGAGAAAGACTTCGACCTAATCGAACCAGTATTCTACAGTACTTCTCAAGTTGGTATTCCTGCTCCTAACTTAGGAAAAGACGCAGGCTTACTGCAAGACGCATATGATATTGAAAGCTTAAAACAGCTTGATGCGGTAATCACCTGTCAAGGTGGTAGCTACACAGAAAAAGTTTTCCCTGCACTTCGTCAGGCTGGTTGGAAAGGCTACTGGATTGACGCGGCCTCTACGCTACGTATGGCTGAAGATTCGATCATCACACTTGATCCAGTGAACTTAAAGCAAATCCAACAAGGCATCCACGGTGGCACGAACACATTTGTCGGTGGTAACTGTACGGTTAGTTTAATGCTAATGGGGCTAGGTGGTCTATTTGAGAAAGGCCTTGTTGAGTGGACAAGCGCAATGACTTATCAAGCCGCATCTGGTGCTGGTGCGCAAAATATGCGTGAGTTGATCTCGCAAATGGGCGTTATCAATGACTCTGTGAGCTCTGAACTTGCAAACCCATCAAGCTCTATCCTAGATATCGATAAGAAAGTTGCGGATACAATGCGCAGCGGCTCTTTCCCTACCGATAAATTCGGTGTGCCACTAGCTGGTTCGTTGATCCCATGGATCGATGTGAAGCGCGATAATGGTCAGAGTAAAGAAGAGTGGAAAGCGGGCGCTGAGGCGAATAAAATTTTGGGTTCTCAAAGTTCACCTGTTCCAATTGACGGTACTTGTGTGCGTATTGGCGCGATGCGTTGTCACTCTCAAGCACTTACTATCAAGCTTAAACAAAATGTACCAATGGACGAAATCGAAGAAATCATCGCCACTCATAACGATTGGGTGAAAGTGATTCCTAACGACCGTGACATCACTGCTCAAGAGCTAACGCCGGCAAAAGTTACGGGCACAATGTCTGTACCAGTGGGTCGTCTACGTAAGATGGCAATGGGTGATGATTTCCTAAATGCTTTCACTGTTGGTGACCAACTGCTTTGGGGTGCTGCGGAGCCATTGCGTCGTACTCTGCGAATTATTCTGTCTGAGAAAGCATAATCACATCAATCCTTTATTTGATGACAAAATAAAAGAGCTCCTTAGGGAGCTCTTTTTTCATGCGTCGTCTTCCGTTCGAACGACTCTTTTGTCTGGATCGGCCAGTTCACTACCACAATGTTTACAGTAAATTGCGTCAGAGTCGTGCCCTGCGTGGGAGCAGTTTGGGCATTTCACCAATACTTTGTGCGATTGCATCTCTTGGTGTAATTCGGCAGTGAAAATACCTGTAGGTACCGCCAAAATGGAATAACCCAGTAACATGGTGAGTGATGCAAGCCCTTTACCTAGGTCTGTTTGAGGGACCAAGTCACCATAACCAACCGTTGTGATGGTCACGATCGCCCAATAAATACTTTTAGGAATGCTAGTAAATCCGTTTTCAGGTCCTTCAATGATAAAAATCAATGAGCCGAAAATCGTTACCATAATGGCGACGGAACTAAAGAAGATAAAAATCTTTCTGCGCGCCATAAGCAGTGAACGTAAGAGGATATTGGACTCTTGGAGGTATCGGACTAACTTGAGTATGCGGAATATTCGCATCACTCGCAGCGCCCTGATCACACCCATAAACGAAGCGGATGGGAAGAAGAGTGCTAAATAGGTGGGCAAAATCGCAAGTAAATCGACGACACCATAAAAACTCTTTGCGTAGGCGGCAGGTTTAGGAGAGCAATAAAGCCTTAGAAGGTATTCAATCGTGAATAGGCCAGTAAATGTGTATTCAATAAACTTCAGCTCTTTTTCCCACTCGGCCCGAACGGAGGGTATCGAATCTAACACCAGTACGATTAACGAACTGATGATCGCGATAATGAGAGCAATATCGAACGTTTTACCAGCTTTGGTATGAGTACCAAAAATGGTGACATATAGAGTATGTTTAAGAGAGTCAGTCGTCATGACAAAGCGATCCATTGTTGAATCGCTCTATCATACAATTTTATAGAAACTCAGGCTAATCCTGGAAATAAGTTGCGTAAGCCATTCGCAATGAACTCTATGCCAAGCGCGCCCAATATCAAACCCATGATACGAGTAATGACGTTGATTCCAGTTTGACCTAAAAATCGTACGATCAATGGGGCAGAGCGGAATAATAGCCATGAACAAAGGCAGAACAAACCAATCGTAATACTAATGCCCACGGTATCGAACATGCTTGGGTAGCGTGCACCATAAACAATAGTCGAACTGATTGCACCAGGACCTGCCATTAAAGGCATTGCAAGAGGGACCACACCAATCTGTTCACGACTGACGTATTCCGTTTTCTCTTGTTTGTTCTGCTTATCTTCCCCCAGTTTACCGCTCATCATCGAGAATGCGATGCTAAGTAATAGCAACCCGCCAGCGACACGAAACGAATCCAGAGAAATACTGAACATGTCTAACAGTAACTGACCAGCAAAAAGCGAAATGATCAGGATGATCGCAACAGCCACATTTGCTGTTGTTGCCGTATTGCGCTTTTCGTCTGGTGTCATATGCCCGGTTAGTGACACAAACACAGGCATGATACCAACAGGGTTTACTGCGGCGACCAAACCGAGAAAAAACTGCAAGAAGATAGCAAGTTCAAAAGTTTGCATGTTGCGTACTCATCAAAGTTCACATTAGTGAAAAGGAGAAGGGGTAATTTGGGCGTAATGTAAGGCAAAAGTTAGGTTGTAAGAAATGAAAAAAACTAACGCATTCCCTGCCATTTAAGTGAGAAAAACTAATTCTTTAATAAACTGTATCTAATCTGGAAAGGAAATGTTACGTATAAAGTTGCTGATAAATTGCACTGTTTTACATAAACGTTAACATTCGCACATTTTTGATAAAAACCAAGGTGGTTTGTAGAGAGATGTATTCGGTTCGATATACTCTCAGTAGCACAAAGAATTGGGCCTACATGTAATTTTGTTGGTCAAAAATGAAACTTTTTTACAGGTTGTTGTAGTTTCTTTTATTTATTTGTCCATTTGCTTCTTTTTTACTCAATAAAAAATGAAAGTTAATTTATTTGTTTATCAGTGATTTATGTCATTTTGGTGTGATGAGGCACCACTTTGGTAGTATTTAGGTGGTGAGAACTGATCCAAGTCAATTTTTTTCACACTCTGAAATATTATACTCAGTCCTGAAAGCAATTTACTAAGACGTTTGTTTTCTAAGTGACTGATAAACAGTAAAAACGATAAGTAATAGCCTTAGTAAAAAGTTTTTAATATTTGTTAATTTTAGGAGATTCCCTATGCCTGTAACTAATATGGCTGAACTAGATGCAATGGTTGCTCGCGTTAAGAAAGCGCAAGAAGAGTTCGCTACTTACTCTCAAGAGCAAGTAGATAAAATCTTTCGTGCAGCATCGCTTGCAGCTAACCAGGCCCGTATCCCGCTAGCTCAACAAGCGGTAGAAGAATCTGGTATGGGTATTGTTGAAGATAAAGTAATCAAGAACCACTTTGCTTCTGAGTTTATCTACAACAAATACAAAGACGAACAAACGTGTGGCATCTTAGAAGAGGATGACAACCTAGGTACTATGACTATCGCTGAGCCTGTAGGCATCATCTGCGGTATCGTACCAACGACTAACCCAACTTCTACAGCGATCTTCAAATCTCTAATCTCTTTGAAGACTCGTAACGGTATCATCTTCTCACCACATCCACGTGCGAAAAACTCAACTAACGATGCAGCTAAACTCGTTCTAGATGCAGCAGTAGCAGCAGGCGCACCAAAAGACATCATCGGTTGGATCGACCAGCCTTCTGTTGAGCTTTCAAACGCTCTAATGAAACACGATGACATCGCGCTTATCCTTGCAACTGGTGGTCCAGGCATGGTTAAAGCAGCATACTCTTCTGGTAAGCCAGCAATCGGTGTAGGTGCAGGTAACGTGCCGGTTGTTATCGATGAAACAGCAGACATCAAACGTGCTGTTGCTTCTATCCTTATGTCTAAGACTTTCGACAACGGGGTAGTATGTGCTTCTGAGCAAGCTGCAATCGTAGTTGATGAAGTATACGACGAAGTGAAAGAGCGTTTTGCTTCTCACAAAGCTTATGTCCTAAGCAAAGCAGAAGCTGATAAAGTTCGTAAAGTGCTTCTTATCGATGGCGCGCTAAACGCGAAAATCGTAGGTCAGCCAGCAGCAGCAATCGCTGAAATGGCAGGCGTTAAAGTTCCAGCAGACACTAAAGTTCTTGTTGGTGAAGGTCTGGGCAAAGTATCTCACGATGACGCATTCGCTCACGAGAAACTATCTCCAACTCTAGGTCTATTCCGTGCTGACAACTTCGAAGACGCGGTTGCTCAAGCGGTAACTATGGTTGAGATTGGTGGTATCGGCCACACATCTGGTCTTTACACTAACCAAGATACTAACGCTGACCGTATCCGTTACTTCGGTGACAAGATGAAGACAGCTCGTATCCTAATCAACATCCCGACTACTCACGGCGGTATCGGTGACTTGTACAACTTCAACGTTGCGCCATCTCTAACGCTAGGTTGTGGTTCTTGGGGTGGTAACTCTATCTCTGAGAACGTAGGTCCTAAACACCTAATCAACAAGAAAACTGTAGCGAAGCGAGCTGAAAACATGTTGTGGCATAAACTACCTAAGTCAATCTACTTCCGTCGTGGTAGCCTTCCAATCGCACTGGGCGACCTAGAAGGTAAGAAACGTGCATTCCTAGTAACTGACCGTTTCCTATTCAACAACGGTTACGCAGATGACGTAGTAAGCCTACTAAAAGCTCAAGGCATGGAAGTTCAAACATTCTTCGATGTTGAAGCTGACCCAACACTGTCTGTAGTAGAAAAAGGTGCGGCTCAAATGGCTAGCTACCAACCTGACGTTATCCTAGCGCTAGGCGGTGGTTCACCAATGGATGCAGCGAAAATCATGTGGGTAATGTACGAGCACCCAGAAACTCACTTTGAAGAACTAGCAATGCGCTTTATGGACATCCGTAAACGTATCTACAAGTTCCCTAAAATGGGTAAAAAAGCTGAGCTTGTATGTATCACTACAACTTCAGGTACTGGTTCAGAAGTTACTCCATTCGCGGTTGTTACTGACGACAAGACTGGTGCGAAATACCCACTAGCTGACTACGAAATCACGCCAAACATGGCAATCGTTGATGCGAACCTAGTAATGAACATGCCTAAGTCTCTAACAGCATTTGGTGGTTACGATGCCGTAACTCACGCTCTAGAAGCTTACGTTTCTGTTCTTGCTAACGAATACTCAGATGGCCAAGCTCTTCAAGCACTTAAGATGCTAAAAGAGTACCTACCATCAAGCTATGCGAACGGTGCAAATGACCCAATCGCTCGTGAGAAAGTACACAACGCAGCTACTATCGCTGGTGTTGCATTTGCGAACGCATTCCTAGGTGTTTGTCACTCAATGGCTCACAAACTGGGTGCTGAGTTCCACTTGCCACACGGCCTAGCTAACGCACTACTTATCTCTAACGTGGTACGTTACAACGCGAACGACAATCCAACTAAACAAACTGCGTTCTCTCAATACGACCGTCCACAAGCACGTCGTCGTTACGCTGAAGTTGCTGACCACCTAGGCCTAAGCCAAGAAGGTGACCGTACTGCTCAGAAGATTGAACGTCTACTAGCATGGTTGGATGAACTAAAAGTTAACCTAGACATCCCAATGTCTATCCAAGCGGCAGGTGTTGCTGAATCAGATTTCGTAGCGAAACTGGATGAGCTAGCGGTAGAAGCGTTCGATGACCAATGTACTGGTGCGAACCCACGTTACCCTCTAATCAGCGAACTTAAAGATGTGTTGATGGCTTCTTACTACGGTAAAGCATTTGTTGAAGGCGAAACTTTCGAAGGTACAACTGTTATCAAGAAGAAAGCAGACCAAGAAGCAGCAAAAGCAGCACCTAAAGCAAAGAAAGAAAAAGCTGACGCGTAATTAAAAAATCGAGTGAGCAAGGTTTTCGCTAGCACGGAACCTTAATCGGGAAAAGGTTAAAGCCTCAGTCAAATGACTGGGGCTTTTTTTATTTTGGTGCAGGATTTACATCTGGCTTGGGAAAACAGAGTTGCTGTGTATGCTTACACTTCGGTCGCAACTACTCGGCCACTGAAGTATTCATTCGCGACGATGTATGCTGTGTTGCGGACTAGTTCGTCTTGGATCTCAGCCCAGTGCCTCTCGTTGAGCTCTTCTTTTGTATGATTTACCGAGGGAATAACGCCGCCCACTCGAATGTTGAATGGTGTGAGTTCTTTTGCCCAGCTGTGAGTAAAACCTGACACCAACGCCGCCATGCTTTCAACTCCCGTAAAGTCTTCATGGTTGTCATGAGAAATGACGTTAACAATGACGCCTTTCTTGTTTCTGGCTCGAAAGCGCTCTGCTCCTACTTGGCCGTAGGTATAAAGGAAGCGTGCCGCAGACGACAAGTGATCAATGTAAGTACTCATTGGTTCTGGCGCCATTAAGCCAGGCATAGGGGAGCTGGTCCAGCAATTAACAATCACATCTGGTGTCGCACGTAGCTGTGATTCTATCTGGTCAAACAATAAGTTAATGGACGTTGTGTTATCACTACACACATTCATCGCATACACTTTGTCAGTGAAAGCGCTGATTTGCTCATAGCTCGCTCTCAAAGCGCTAGAATTTTGGTCACAAAGAATCAACGTTGCTCCAAGGTGAGCAAAGTGATTTGCACAGGTTCTTCCTATAACCGAACCTGCAGACGTGACGAGAATAATTGATTCTTTGATATCCATAGCACCTTCACTGTATCCATATGTGAAAAACAATACACCAGTGGTTTGTGCTAATAGCATGGTTGAAATTCGTTGGGTTCAGTGTGAAAGGCTTCAAACTAACGCTTTCGAGTGAGGACTATTGTGCGGTAATTTGTAAGATGTCACATTTCTGACGTGTAGGTATTGCAAGCTATTGGATAAAAAGCGGATCTCTATGCTTTAGCTTGAATTTGATGCTGACGTTGAGCCGTCACTAGCTGATTATATAGCCCAGCATCTGGGATCAGTTGTTTGTTGCGTTCGCCCAATCTGCGTCGCTCATGACCAGATAGGTTGTGATAAACCTCCTCTGGTAGGTTGAATGTGTCTTCAGGCAGGTAAGTCAGCGCATCTGGTTTTAGGTAATGGCTCAGCTTTGCGGAAGGCAATCCTGCATCGTGAAACTGTTTCGCTTGTTCAGCTGCGAGTTCATAGCTGCTGCTATCAGAACGAAGAGCTTGAGGTTGCGATAAACCCAATTGTTGGCGAAGAATACTGTCACTGGTGATGACTTCCTGGACCTCTTCAACTGGGACCACATCGCGAACATCATTAGAGAACATAGACAGAATCAGCGAGAAATCCGCACGACGACCTTCGTGTACGGCATGGTTAATACCATTACCGAACTGAAGTTCGTTGATAATTGCAGCTTTGTCTAACGTATGAATTTGCATGATGTTCCTCGCTCGATGCTCTTTTAACGGCGTGGATAAGAAGAACTTTAGTAAAAGAGGGAATTATTTAAAGGTGCTAGGGAAGGCGAAACAAAAAAGCCCGCTAAATAGCGAGCTTTTGAATAAGACTAAATTGAACTTAGGGGGAAGTATATTACTTCGCTAGGTTCTCAGCTACGAAGTCCCAGTTTACTAGAGCCCAGAAGCCGTTCATGTAATCAGGACGTACGTTGCGGTAATCGATGTAGTACGCGTGTTCCCATAGGTCAACAGTTAGAAGTGGTGTTGTACCTTCTTCTGTTAGAGGAGTAGCAGCGTTAGAAGTGTTAACGATCTCTAGAGAGCCATCAGCTTTCTTAACAAGCCAAGTCCATGAAGAACCGAAGTTGTTGATTGCTGAATCAGTAAACTTCGCTTTGAATTCTTCAAAAGAACCGAATGCTGCGTTGATTGCGTCTGCAACTGCGCCAGTTGGCTCGCCGCCCGCATTTGGAGCAAGACAGTGCCAGTAGAACGTGTGGTTCCAGATTTGCGCTGCGTTGTTGAATACGCCACCAGTAGAAGTCTTGATGATCTCTTCTAGAGTTTTGCCTTCGAACTCAGTACCAGGGATAAGACCGTTAAGCTTAACAACGTAAGTGTTGTGGTGCTTACCGTGGTGGTAGTCTAGAGTCTCTGCTGAGATGTGTGGTTCTAGTGCGTCTTTCGCGTAAGGAAGAGCTGGTAGTTCAAATGCCATTACTCGATTCTCCATTGATTTGAAAGGATGACCTTTCGATTGCTTCCAGTGTTTTTTTATAGCTATGTCGCCTTTAAGGCTGACTTGCTAAGTATTTTAGCAAGTTTTTACTTTATTAAAACCCCGATATGAAAATATTTTAAGAGGTTAGCAGTGGTGAAGTGCTGCATTGCTCGCCAATGAGCAATCTAAAATTAAGCCTTATTAATTATATGGTTTTTATTCTGTCGTTATTGAGTAGAATGTGGCAAATAAATAAAGTTCAAACCCATGAATGAGGAAGCGATGGAAACTATCGACAAAATCAAACAGCAGATCTCTGAAAACTCAATCCTGCTGTACATGAAAGGATCACCGAAACTACCTAGCTGTGGTTTCTCTTCTCAAGCGTCACAGGCACTAATGGCATGTGGTGAGAAGTTCGCTTACGTAGACATTCTGCAAAACCCAGATATCCGTGCTGAGTTACCAAAGTACGCGCAATGGCCAACTTTCCCTCAACTATGGGTTGAAGGTGAGCTTATCGGCGGTTGTGACATTATTCTAGAAATGTTCCAAAAAGGTGAACTGCAGCCTCTAATCAAAGAAGCAGCAGCGCGCGCTGAAGATCAAGCTGAGTAATTCGTAAATACTCACATTTAGCGATAGAATACGAAGGAGCCGTACTGGCTCCTTTTTCTTTTTAGGTTAGTGGAATGAACATAAAGCTTTGTTCTAACTGCCTATCTCGTAAACCTCGCGAAGCCATGTTAATCCCGCCTAGTGTATACAAAAATTCCAGTATGAATTTTGATGTATATTGGCGTGTAATTACGATGTATGCTGCCATCTATTTCGTAAAGTCGTTTTCAAACATCATTGCTTACACGTCTTTGATAAGGGAGTTGCTACAAATGGTATTTGGTTAAGGAATTACACTAAAGGCAATTTAACTCCCCAGAATTTTTAGGCCAACTTATTTCGGCACAAAATGCACTCGAAGAGTAAGCCCCATCATAAATCAGCATTGGACGCTAAGAACCAAGTTTTGGGAGGATTATGACAGTTTACAAGATAATAGATAATTTAAGAGAATTTCAAACGGTCTGCTCTGGTCCCGATGAAATCGCTAGCCAGTTAGGTGACTTCGACTATTTTGAGAGGATCTTATTACAGGCTATTAAAAACCAATCTCTGCAAGATATTTGGAAGCCTGTGGAGGTAAAGTTTCAAGATGTATTTAAGTACAATTCTCTATTGCCTGATATTAGTTTATGGGCGCGAACATACCTTGTTTTATCTCCGAGGGCATATGAAATATTGAATGCTTATCTAAGTGAACACGGGGAGTTTTTACCTGCTAACTACCAAGGTGGGCAATGGTATTTATATGCATCACTGACTTTTGGACAGGAAAACAAGAGAAAGTGTGTAGAAAAAATCGCATATGGGAGCCGAGATGGGTTAGATACCCTTGTTTTTATTGACGATGATGTTAAAGACAAAATGGTTTTCAAGTCTCGGTTAGAAGGAGCGGGCACCTTGTACTGTACAGATAAGTTTAAGGCTTTGTGTGAACAAAATCAGCTCAATGGCATCATGTTTTCTTCTAATTTGACAGATCCATTTAATTAGTGATTTTTATTAATATGAAAATACTATTTCTCTGATTTTGAGGTTTGTAAGCACTGTAATGGTCGACGAGAAAATTAGCTTTCTCCTCTAAAACGCAGCTTTTTTAGGCCTGTTTCCTTCATGAAAAATGATTTGAAAAGTAACTTACCCATAGGTAGCACTTGGTAGTAAAACATGAGGAGTTGATAGATTAATGACGGTTTATAAAATTTTCGACTGTCACAATGAATATAAAATCGTGAGCACTACGCCTAGCTCTGTAGCTAGGCAGTTAGGTGACATGGATTTAATAGAAAAAATCTTTGTGCAGCCATTAGAAAACTTTTCTTTCAAAAGTATATGGGGTGAAGTAGATATTGAGTTTGAAAATGTTCTCAAGAAAGACTCATTACTTCCTGATATCAGTTTATGGTTACGGGTTTTCTTAGTGCTTTGCCCTAAAGCTTATGCATCTTTAAAAGAGCCATTGAGCAAAGTAGGCGAGTTCTTATCGATTCGCTATAAAGAAGAGGAATGGTACCTGTATACACCGTTGGAGTTTGGGCAAGAAGATGAAGATAAGTGCGTCCAAAAAAATTGAATATGGCAGCTTAGCAGGTGTAGAGGTGTTAGTATTTAATGAAAGCGACGTTGCAGAAAAGGTTGTTTTCAAGTCAAAGATGCTAGGAGCGAGCTTTCTGTATTGTACTGAACATTTTAAGAGTTTGTGCGAACAAAATGAGCTAGGTGGGCTAGAGTTCTCAGCTGACAGACTTGTTTATCTAACCTAAGATCTACAATGAAACTTAACACGCCTCGTATAGACTGGCTTTAGAGCGAATTATTAAGATAAAGCAGTTTTTCAACTTATGAGACTGTATAATTACTCTGAGATTTTGAGATGATTTTAAAGGTTTAATTATTAAAGTGGATATAAAGCTTTACTACGTGCATGACCCAATGTGCAGTTGGTGTTGGGGTTACAAACCAACGCTGGATAAACTAAAACAGCAACTGCCAGGTGTGATTCAGTTTGAGTATGTGGTTGGTGGTCTTGCGCCAGATACTAATTTACCGATGCCGCCCGAGATGCAACAAAAACTCGAAGGTATTTGGAAGCAGATTGAGCGCCAGTTAGGCACTAAGTTTAACTACGATTTCTGGAAGCTTTGTACGCCAGTTAGAAGCACTTACCAATCTTGTCGTGCGGTTATTGCAGCGGGCTTTCAAGACTCTTATGAGCAGATGCTAGAAGCGATTCAGCATGCGTATTACTTACGTGCGATGCCTCCTCATGAAGAAGCCACTCACTTGCAACTAGCGAGAGAAATTGGCTTGAATGTTCAGCAATTCAAGAATGACATGGATGGCTCTTTCTTAGAAGGTGTGTTCGAAGATCAATTGAGCCTTGCAAAGAGCCTAGGTGTGAGCTCTTACCCTAGCTTGGTTCTTAAAATTAACGACGCTTATTTTCCGATTGCCATCGATTACCTGTCGACAGAACCAACCTTGAAGCTGATTCGTGAGCGTATTATTGACAATATGCCAGCGCAATAACCACAGTTATGAATAACAAAAAGCCGCTCATTGAGCGGCTTTTTCGTAACTAATGTATATCCATCCAAACAATAGTATTAAAGCACCATTGCTGCAATCCAACCAAAGATGATTAGAGGGATATTGTAATGGATAAAGGTTGGAACGACTGTTTCCCAAATGTGCTCATGTTGACCGTCGGCATTTAGACCAGATGTAGGGCCTAATGTAGAGTCAGAAGCTGGAGAGCCTGCATCACCTAACGCCGCCGCAGTACCTACCAGTGCAATCGTTGCCATCGGCGAGAAACCGAATGCTAGCGCAAGAGGCACATAGATAGTTGCAAGGATTGGAATCGTAGAGAACGATGAACCAATGCCCATTGTTACTAATAGACCAACGATCAGCATCAGTAGTGCAGCTAGAGGCTTATTGTCACCGATGCTGGTTGATAGCGATTGTACTAGTGTTTCAACACCGCCAGTTTGCTTCATTACTGCTGCAAAACCTGCCGCTGCGATCATGATGAAGCCAATCATTGCCATCATGTGTACACCTTTAGTGAACACGTCGTGCGTCTCTTTCCATGCGATAACGCCGCCGAAAGTGAACACCATAAAGCCAGCTAGAGCACCGATAATCATTGAACCCGTGTAAAGCTGAACACCCAAAGCAGCGACAATACCAAGTGCCGCAACTAAGATGTGCTTTTTATTAATGACGTGATCGGTTTCGTCAACGACAGTCAACTCAGTTTCTTTGTAGACACGCGGTTTACGATAGCTCACAAAGATAGCCAGTAATAGACCAAACAGCATCCCTGCACCTGGCAGTAACATGGCGGTTGGGACTTGGCTTGCAATCACATTCTCCAAACCGTTGTCATGTAGGTTCTTTAATAGAATGTTGTTTAAGAAAATACCGCCGAAACCAACAGGTAAGATCATGTAAGGTGTGATCAAACCGAAGGTAAGAACACACGCGACCAAACGTCGATCGAGCTTAAGTTTCGCAAATACGCCCAAAAGAGGTGGAATCAAAATTGGAATAAAGGCGATATGGACCGGAATTACGTTTTGAGATGACATAGTGACAAGAACGAGCGCGACTAACACCGCGTACTTTAACCCGGTAGTTGACGCCGAGTTTTCTTTACCATTTAAGCGCTTGATAACACTTTTGGCCAGTAGATCCGTGATGCCTGATTTCGAGATGGCAACAGCGAAAGTACCTAACATGGCGTAGCTTAGCGCGATAGTTGCACCGCCACCTAGACCACTTTCAAATGCGGCAACCGTATCCCCAAGGCTCATGCCTGCGACTAGGCCGCCTACGATGGCACTAAACGTGAGGGCAACTACCACGTTTACGCGCATCAATGCTAACACGAGCATGACGCACACTGATATAACGACAGGATTCATACTTTTCCTAATATGTTGTGTTTACTTATTATTCTTCGTCGACAAGCGGCCAACCGCCGAGGGCCTTCCATTTGTTGACAATACCGCAGAATAATTCTGCTGTTTTTTGTGTATCGTAAAGCGCAGAGTGTGCTTCACGGTTATCAAATTCCATCCCGGCTGTTTTGCATGCTTTAGCGAGAACTGTTTGGCCATAAGCAAGGCCACTTAATGTAGCCGTATCAAAAGTAGCAAAGGGATGAAAAGGGACTCTTTTTAGTTTACAGCGTTCATTTGCTGCATTTACAAAACCCAAGTCGAATGCTGCGTTATGAGCAACCATAATTGCACGTGAGCAATCTGCGGCTTTTTGTTCTTTGCGAATAAGCTTATAAATTTCCTTTAGCGCCTCTTGCTCAGAAACAGCACCTCGAAGAGGGCTGAAAGGGTCACGAATACCAATGAATTCAAGCGCTTCTTTTTCTAAGTTAGCGCCTTCAAATGGTTCCACATGAAAATGAATGGTGGAGGCCGGATGCAACACGCCATGTTCGTCCATTTTCAACGTAACGGCACAGATTTCTAAAAGTGCATCAGTTTGAGCATTGAAACCAGCGGTCTCAACGTCTACTACCACAGGGAAATAACCACGAAAGCGTTTTTTCAAGGTTAGAGCTTCATTTTCTAGTGTCATGTTGGCTTATTTTTGTGTGACGAAGGCTGCATTATTGCAGATTATACCGATGAGAAAAACCGCAATTTAAGAGAAAACCGGAATTCTATTTTGCATCCAATCAATAAGTTTGTATTGCATATTATGTAGACGTTTATTCGCCATACTTTGCATCATGTAAACCGATAAAACATGAGGAAGTAAAACGCTAAGTGGCGGTTAAGGTGATTGGAACACGGTGGCTCACATTAATGGCATTGTGACAGATAACCCTATATTGGCGAGATTTTTGCATGCCGGTTGAAGTGGTTTTATTGATGCAAATTGACGGCAACAGACTGCCGTTTAAGAGACAGTATTAGATGAAGAAATGGCTGATTACCAGTGGTGTTGTATTTTCGTTGTTTAGCACAAGCAGCTTCGCTTTGATGGGCAAACGTTATGCTGCGACTCCACAGCAATCTCAATGGGAAATGGTGGTCAATACACCATTAGAATGTCAGCTTGTACACCCCATTCCAAGCTTTGGAGATGCGGTATTTTCATCTCGTGCGAATAAAAAAATCAATTTAGACTTTGAGTTAAAAATGCGTCGCCCGATGGGAGAAACACGTAACGTCAGTCTCATTTCTATGCCGCCACCTTGGCGACCAGGTGAACACGCCGATCGAATTACAAACCTAAAGTTTTTTAAACAGTTTGATGGTTATGTCGGAGGGCAAACAGCATGGGGCATTTTGTCTGAGCTGGAAAAAGGCCGTTATCCGACTTTTAGCTACCAAGATTGGCAGAGCCGAGATCAGAGAATTGAAGTCGCATTGTCATCAGTACTATTTCAAAACAAGTACAACGCGTTTAGCGACTGTATTTCAAACTTATTGAAATACAGTTTTGAGGACATTGCTTTTACGATTTTGCACTACGAAAGACAAGGTGATCAGTTAACCAAGGCTTCTAAAAAGCGTTTATCACAAATTGCAGATTATATCCGACATAATCAAGATATCGATCTCGTGCTGGTGGCGACTTACACAGATTCAACCGATGGTAAAAGTGCGAGTCAAAGTTTATCAGAGCGACGTGCAGAGTCACTTCGTGACTATTTTCAGTCTCTAGGGCTACCGGAAGATCGAATTCAAGTGCAAGGGTACGGCAAGCGTCGTCCTATTGCAGATAACGGTTCCCCAATAGGAAAAGACAAAAACCGCCGAGTCGTGATATCTCTAGGGCGAACCCAAGTGTGATGCATATAAAAACGCCGAAGCTGAAAGCTTCGGCGTTTTTGATTTACTGACGTTGTTAATAATATTTTAGTGGTATTTTGCCAAGCACCTTTCGGTGATTCCTGCTGTATAATTTGAATGTTAGTTTAAGCGGAATTTGGCAATGACTTCGCAATTGGTTGCGGTATCTATTTTTTCAACCTGTTTGGCAATAGCTGGATTAGGGTGACGCTTCATAAAGTCTATCAACGCCTTAGTACAGCATCCTATCGAGTCGATAAAGCTTGCACACTCTTTATTTGGGCATTGTGGGATAAGTGTTAAGACTTTCTCAGAGGCCAGTTGAAGGTATTTGAGTTCATAGTCAGTATCTCCAGCCCAACGCCAGAACTGAGCTAAGTTATGACAAGAAATCACAGAAATTAATAATCGCTCGTCCGCCTCAATTTCCACACATTCGCTAATATCTTCACTCAGGCTTAGGGCTTGCTGGTAATGAAGAATGCTGCGAACAGGGTCATCTAGTTGAAGTGCCGTATCGGCTAGAAGTGTGTGTTTTTCCCATTCACTGATCATTATCGTAATCCCGCATATCGAAGTTGCGGACAAATCTAAACGATAACTATTATCAAGTAAAGGGTTTTGTTTATAAAAGGACAGGCAGATCGCAGACCTGCCTGTAATCGGAGTTCAACTTGCAGTACAAGTGATTATTAGAAGTGCCGCTTAGCCTTCAAGACCTGCTGAAGCTTGCTTGTTTTGAATAAGCTCAATCATATAACCATCCGGGTCTTTTACGAATGCAATGTGCGTGCTTCCGCCTTTTACTGGACCTGGCTCACGAGTCACATTACCGCCCGCTGCTTTGATAGCGTCGCAAGTTGTGTAGATATCATCAACACCAATGGCGATATGACCAAAAGCAGTACCTAGGTCATACTCAGTTTTACCCCAGTTGTAAGTCAGTTCGATCACTGCACCTTGGGATTCGTCACCATAACCAAGAAACGCTAGCGTGTATTCGTACTCTTTATTTTCGTTAGTACGAAGCAGCTGCATGCCCATAACTTCAGTGTAAAACTTGATGGATTTGTCTAGATCACCTACGCGAAGCATAGTGTGGAGAATTCGACCGTTTGACATTTTTTGCTCCTAGCTTTGATTTACAAATAGCGTTAGCTATCTGGGTATACTTTCTCTTTATATTCGCACAAATCTTCGATAATGCAGCTACCGCAGCGAGGCTTTCTTGCTACGCACGTATAACGACCATGAAGAATGAGCCAGTGGTGCACATCGAGTTTGAACTCTTTTGGCACAACTTTTAATAGCTTCTGCTCGACATCATCAACCGTTTTTCCCATCGCAAATTTAGTGCGATTCGACACGCGATAAATGTGCGTATCGACGGCAATAGTTGGCCAACCAAAAGCGGTGTTGAGCACGACGTTTGCGGTCTTGCGACCTACGCCTGGTAGCGCTTCTAACGCTGCACGATCTTCAGGAACTTCACCATTGTGTTTTTCCAACAAGATCTTACAAGTCTTGATTGTGTTTTCTGCCTTTGAGTTAAACAAACCGATGGTCTTTATGTATTCTTTTAAGCCATCGACTCCCAAATCAAGAATGCTTTGAGGTGTATTCGCTACAGGGAAAAGCTTATCGGTGGCTTTATTGACGCTTACATCGGTTGCTTGAGCTGATAGTAATACAGCGATTAGCAGCTCAAAAGGGGAGCTCCAGTTAAGCTCAGTTTGAGGATTCGGATTGTTTTCTCGTAATCGCTCAAGAATTTCGATTCTTTTTATTTTGTTCATTGCTGACTTCCAATACCGTCTCTGCGGTTTATGAAAAAGGCTCCTATGACAGAGCCTTATCTTGTTATGCGTTAGTGACGCGAGCACGTTCTATGGTTGGTTTTTCTACTTTCGGTTGACGTGCCTGAATTGAATTATCTATGACATTTTTGAGCGCTACCAACAGCCCAACACCGATAAATGCACCAGGTGGGAGAAGCGCTAACAGGAAGTTATTGTCAAATTGGAAAACTTGAATCCGTAGAGCTGAAGCCCAGTCTCCTAGGAGAAGGTCTGCTCCGTCGAATAGTGTGCCATTACCAATTAATTCGCGCATGGCACCTAAAACAACCAAGACGCTCGTCATACCAAGGCCCATCCACAAACCATCTAGCGCAGCGGGTGCAACATCATTTTTTGAAGCATATGCTTCAGCTCGACCAATAATGATGCAGTTGGTTACAATCAGAGGAATAAAGATACCTAGAGACAGGTACAAACCGTACGCATAGGCATTCATTAACAACTGAACGCAGGTAACGAGTGAGGCAATGATCATAACGAATACAGGTATACGGATCTCTTTTGGCACATAGTTACGGATAAGAGAAACTGTTACGTTGGATCCAACTAGCACGAGTAAGGTTGCAATACCAAGACCTAATGCATTGGTTATCGTGGAAGAAACCGCTAGCAGTGGACATAAGCCCAGCAGTTGTACGAGAGCGGGGTTATTACTCCACATACCGTTTTTCATCAGTAATTTATTCTCATTCATTACTGCTCTCCTTCACAGCCTAACGGCTGGCTAAGAATGTCTTCACGAGATTGGTTTACGTAGTTAACGGTATTTCGCACCACTTTTACGACGGCTCTTGGCGTGATCGTTGCACCAGTAAATTGATCGAAATCGCCGCCATCTTTACGAACTTTCCACGAATTCCAATTGTTTTCCGTGACTTGTTTTCCTGTAAAGCTCAGGATCCAGTCTGTGACACGAAGATCGATTTTATCGCCCAGACCAGGGGTTTCTTGGTGGTTTAGGACGCGTGTCCCCAAAATATTGCCCTGATTATCAATCCCAGTAATTACTTTTATCTCACCATTGTAGCCATCTGGCGCGATAGATTCTATTGCGATTGCTGTTGGTTCACCATTCTTCGTGGCGAGGTAGGCTGGCATCGCACGTAATGTCCCCAGATCTGGAGACGTGACCATTGTACAAGCTTGCGTGAGTGCGTTGTCATGCATATTTTCTGGAATGACTTGATTCAAAACAGAAAGTAATTGTTTTTGCTCTTGTACCTTGATTTGGTCTTTTGTTAGGTACTGAGTAAGGGCGACTAATCCGGTTGTTGCACAGGCAAATATCGCGAGTGTCAGACCATTTTTTCTAATAGCGGTTAACATGTTTACCTCAGTGACCGTAAGTTCTAGGTTTGGTGTAGTAATCGATCAGTGGCACACACATATTTGCAAGCAACACTGCAAATGCAACACCATCTGGGAAACCGCCCCAACTGCGAATGATAAAGACCAAAGCACCAATAAGCGCACCGAAGATTAAACGTCCTTTGACGGTGGTAGACGCCGAAACGGGATCGGTTGCAATAAAGAATGCGCCAAGCATGGTTGCACCAGATAACAAGTGTAAAATTGGCGACGCAGTTTCCCCTGGCGTCAGCAACGTGAACACTAGGCTAAACAGAGTCAGACTCGCAAGGAAACCTGCTGGAATATACCATTGGATGATACGCTTTTTGATCATGACTATGCCGCCAAGAAGGTAAGCAAGGTTTACCCATTGCCAACCAATACCACCTAAGCCATCAAATATCGGCTGCGACATTACTTCGCTTGGAGTGGCACCTGTAAGAATGCCAGTCTTAAATGCATCAAGTGGTGTCGCCATTGTCACGCCGTCAACACCTGAGCGAACTTGCTGAAGTGATAAGCCGTCGTAATCATAGCCCGCAAAAATTAAAGAGAGTGTATCTGCAAAATTTACATGATCAGGTATGAGTGATGTCGGTGCACTCCAACTCGTCATTTGTACTGGGAAAGAGATCAACAAGACCACATAAGCGACCATTGCAGGGTTGAATAAGTTTTGTCCAAGGCCACCATAGAGGTGTTTAGCAATTACTATCGCAAAAATAAGCCCGATCACCATAATCCACCACGGAGACCATGGTGGTATAGCAACGGCTAACAACCAAGCGGTAACTATTGCACTGTTATCACGTAGCGCTCTCATTGGTGAGCGTTTACGACAGATCATGACTAAGGCTTCAAGGGATACAGCGACTGCAATGGCAAAAATCAGCTGAATAAGCGTACCCCAGCCAAAGAAGTAGGTTTGAGCTACTAAACCTGGAAGTGCGCAAAGTGCCACCCATTTCATTAAGTCTGGCGTACTACGACGACTGTGGGTATGCGGTGAACTGGCAATAAAAAACGACACTACTCGTTCTCCTCAGTATTATTTTTATTAGCTTCTTGTTGCGCTTTGCGTGCCTTCGCGCGCGCAATTGCTGCGGCAACCGCGGCTTTCTTCGGATCCACTTCTGGTTCTTCGGAGGTTGCTTCTTCAACAGGCTCTGTTTGCGTTTCTTGCTTCGCTTTGCGCGCTTTGGCTCGAGCGATGGCAGCAGCCACGGCGGCTTTCTTCGGATCGTCGGTTTGCTCGGTAGGTGCGTCAGCTTCTTCCGCTTCAGTTGAGTCTGCTTGTTTCGCTTTACGAGCCTTCGCGCGCGCAATTGCTGCGGCAACCGCGGCTTTCTTCGGATCCACTTCTGGTTCTTCGGAAGTGGCTTCTTCAACAGGCTCTGTTTGCGTTTCTTGCTTAGCTTTACGCGCTTTGGCACGTGCAATGGCAGCAGCCACGGCGGCTTTTTTCGGATCTTCGGTTTGCTCGGCAGGTGCTTCAGCTTCTTCCGCTTCAATTGAGTCTGCTTGCTTCGCTTTTCGTGCTTTGGCTCGAGCAATTGCAGCGGCAACTGCGGCTTTTTTCGGATCGTCGGTTTGCTCGGCAGGTGCGTCAGCTTCTTCCGCTTCGGTTGAGTCTGCTTGCTTCGCTTTGCGCGCTTTGGCTCGAGCAATTGCAGCGGCAACTGCGGCTTTTTTCGGATCGTCGGTTTGCTCGGCAGGTGCGTCAGCTTC